>CAYWIC010000191.1:0-8665 GCA_964458115.1 uncultured Anaerolineales bacterium
CGCGAGCTGGCGACGACGATGCCTTTACACATATCGTAGAAGCTTATCAAAAACCGGTCTTCAGTCTTTGTTACCGCATGCTAGGCAATCCAAATGATGCCGAAGATGCCGCGCAAGAGACGTTCTTGAGGGCATATCGACACTTGAATCGGTATGACCCCAACCGTTCTTTTGCTACCTGGCTGCTCTCGATTGCTTCGCATTATTGTATCGACCGACTGAGAAAGAAGCGTTTGCCAACATTCTCCATCGACAACGAAGCACACGATTGGTGGCAGCCTCCTGATCCTGGGCCATCTCCAGAGGTGGTTATGGTCATGGATGAGAAGCAGTTGCGCATTCGAGAGTTGCTCGATGTACTGGCACCTAAAGACCGTGCCGCAGTGGTCTTACATTACTGGTACGACTACTCGTATGAAGAGATTGCAGAATCGCTGGCACTAAGTGAAAGTGCAGTCAAGAGCCGTCTATACCGGGCGCGCCGGGCACTTGCTGAAGGCTGGCAAACACAGGAATCGAACATGGAATTGATTGAATCCAACAATGCGGAAAGGACTCCTTATGAAACACCAGCCTTTTGAAAACTGGCTCCTTTTCGATGATCCGCTGGCACCTGACCAGGCTCAAGCCCTTGAGGAACACCTCCAAGTTTGCGAGCAATGTCAGGGATTGCAGCAATCCTGGCATGGGGTCGCAAGCCTCTTCCAGGAAAGCCCCGATCTCGATCCATCCCCCGGATTTAGCGACCGCTGGCAGGCGCGCCTCAAGCAGGAAGATCAAGGCTTGCAGGAAGCGCGTCACCGCTGGCATTCCTGGATCACGCTAATTCTTTTCGCCAATGGCGTTTCTATATTGAGTGTGCTGCTAGGAATGACATTTTTCAATACCTTCGATTCACTGACAGAATTCTTACTGGTATGGGTTTATCGCCTCACATCGCTCCTGACGGTCATCAACATATTCCAAAACCTCCTCGCCATTATGGTCCGCACGATCCCGGGGCTGTTGCCCCCCAGCGGGTGGGCAATCCTGGCTGCGATGATCAGCGCAGGCAGTTTATTCTGGATTTTATCCATCGCCCGGTTAGCGAGGATGCCTGGGAGGGCATAAATCATGAAGTATCTAAAGTTTTTTGCATATTTGTTTGTGGTCATGGCTTTGCTTTGGCCGGGTACGGCCTACGCCAGAGATTTACTGGATGACAAAGTGGTCTTTGGTGGCACATATACCCTCGCTGAGGGAGAGACACTAAATGGGAATCTGGTTGTCTTTGGAGGAGCAGTAACCTTGGAAACCGACAGCACGGTCAATGGCGATGTTGTGCTGATGGGTGGTACCGTGGATTGTGATGGCACTGTCAACGGCAGTATGGTGGGCATCGGTGGTGTTCTCCAACTCGGCGAGGCTGCTACCGTCCAGGGTGATCTGGTCACGATTGGGGCCGCTCTGCAACGTGAAGCAGGCTCCGAGATCAGTGGGGATGTGATTCAGGGATTGAGCTTTCCATTCCAGTTCAATTTCCCCTCTGAGATGCAGTTTGATAACGTTCAGCCGCCGACGTTCAACGTCAGTGCGAACCCTGCTCTAGAGGTAGTCTGGTTCACCTTCCGCATGTTCATCTGGGCGGCGCTGGCAATCCTGCTGGTGATCTTCTTCTATGCTCAGACTGATCGAGTGGCGCGTGCTGCGCTAGATCAACCGCTGATCACAGGTGGGGCTGGTCTGCTCACGGCTTTATTAGCACCTCTGGCGCTGATCGCCCTCATTATTACACTGATCCTGATCCCTGTGGCGTTTGTGGCGATTGTACTTTTGGGGATCGCTTGGCTGCTAGGCTGGGTTGCCCTGGGATTAGAGGTGGGCCGCCGCATTGCCAAGATGTTGAATCAGGAATGGGCTCCCGCGATTGCGGCTGGTATCGGCACATTGATCCTATATTTTGTGTTGGCTGGCTTCGACCAACTCGTCCCCTGTGTGGGTTGGTTGCCTCGCACCCTGGTAGGATTATGGGGATTAGGAGCAGTCTTTATGACCTATTTTGGCACGCGGGAATATCATGCCCCTTCGAGCGTGGCCGAGGCCCCCAAGGTCGTTGAAGTTGTCGATGATGAGCTGCCTGAACCTGACGCGGAAGTCGACGCTGACGCCCTTCCTGATGAAGTTTCTGAGGATACGCTACCCGAGGATGGCCTCGCCTCCGAAGAGGAGTCAACTGAAGAATAACCACAAGTCCCCCGGATTCTTCAAGAATCCGGGGGACTGCGCAATGCGAATCTCTCATCAGTGAGAGTTTTGGTGACTGTCATCTTGCATCTCATGACAGTCACCTGTAGTTAAACGAAAACTAAAAAACCCAAACACAAAAAGATTTGTGCCAAGTGGTAACTGATCATCACGCGTAGATCACGGAGTTTCAACGGTTCAACGAAGCGGTCCCAGGCTAGCCAGGTATCGGATATGAAGAAAAGCAATGCCCCGGCACTCAACAGCAAAGCGCGGTAGTTCTCCCAGCCGCTGCTGACCAGGGTCAGCAACGCGAAGATCAGCATTACCGAGATCACGATTATGTAGAGCAACACTGGGAATTTCATGCCCTTTTCATCAGAGCGATCCAGTGCGTCTGCAATGTGACGATAGATCTGCAGACCGGTCAGCGCGACCATCAAGATCACCAGCAGGCTGGCTAGGCCAAGGGGAGGCAGCGAGATCCAAAGCGCCATAATATATGCGACGTGGGCTAGCAAGAAAGAAACCAGCCCTGGGATAAGTAAATTGCCTTCCAGCATTAAAAATATATCCCCAGCCAGAGAGAAAAATAACGCAAAGATCAGCCAGTTTGGGTCATCGAAGAAGGTCAACCCGGGCCGGAATCCCCACACGAAGGCTATCAGTGTCATCATGGTTGCGGGTTTGGAGACATATACCAGCCATATCCACTTCTTAGCGACCGCGATCCAGTTGAGCACGGCAATACCCAGGGCAATTTGAATGAGTAAAAAATTCATGTATCCTCACTCCCAACGTTTGAAACCAAATTGTTTCAGGGCTTGTTCGTTGTTGCGCCAGTTCTTGCGTACCTTGACTTTCAACTCCAAAAATACTTTGCGTTCGCTCATGGCTTCGATCTGGGAGCGGGCGTGGGCGCCAATGCGTTTGATCATTTTGCCCCCCTGGCCAACGACAATGCCTTTTTGCGAATCACGCTCAACAAAGAGCGTGGTGCGGATATAAGCCCCATGGTCGCCGCGTTCAGTGTATTCATCCATGCGCACGGCAATGGCATGGGGGATTTCGTCGCGTAGATGGGTCAAGCAGGCAGCGCGAATCAGGTCAGCAGCGATCTCTCGTTCATACAAGTTGGTGATCTGATCCACTGGGTAGTAGGGTGGTCCTTCAGGTAGATTCGATATCAGTGTTTGAGTGAGGTGGTCTAGTTGATCGGCACGAATAGCAGAGATCGTTATTGGGATCGCCTCGGGGAGCAGCTCACCATAAAGCGCGGCTCTATGGTCCACCTCCCCTGCTTCCACACGGTCAATCTTGTTCAAGGCCAGGATCACCGGAGGGCGCTGGTCAAGATCAGCCAGTAAATTGACTAGGATCTGGTCCTCTACATGAGGGGTTACTTCGGTCAGGTCAACCAAAAATAGGATCAGATCGGTTTCGCCCAGCGCGTCGGCGGCCTCATCGTTCATATAATGCCCTAGTTTGTGACGAGGATTATGCAGTCCAGGGGTGTCGATGAAAACAATCTGGGCCTCATCTAGGGTAAGGATACCAAGCTGCTGCTGGCGGGTAGTCTGTGGTTTGGGTGAGACAGCGGCGATTTTCTGACCGATCAGGCTGTTGATCAATGTGGACTTACCCACGTTAGGGCGGCCCATAACAGCCACAAAACCGGAGCGGAATATCTGTTCGGGATTTGTCATCATGGGGGATATTATACCCCTAGGGTATGAAATACCACCTGAATGCAAAATTGGACCAAAAAAGCCTTTATTTTGGCTTGACCACTGGAGAAGATGTCAGTATAATTGTGGCCCTTGTCCAGGCCTAGAAATTATGAAGTATTCCTTGGCCATACAAAAATTGACATGGGGACTACGCTGCCCTGGCTAAATAGACCCAGCCAGGGCTTTCTTCCGCGTAGTCCGAACTAGTTTAATTACGGTAGCCAAAGGTTGATCCAGGAGTAGTTGGTATATGGCACAGCTTCCACCCCCCAAATCTTACGCTCGAATTGACGTTCGTTTTAATCTGCCAGATTTGATAGAGGTCCAGTTAGAGTCTTTCGAACGTCTTAAGCATGATAGACTGGCTGATCTCTTCCACGAGATTTCTCCGATTGAGTCTTATAGTGGCGACATGCGCTTGTATTTCCCAAGCCAGACTCCCGAGGCCGAAGAGTGGAAATTATCCTATTGGTTCGAAGAACCTAAATATAATGTAGATGAGTGCGTCGAGCGGGACCTGACCTACGCTTGTCCTCTGTATGTTTCGGTTCTATTAGCGGGGCCTGCTATCCCAGAACCCATAAAGCAAGACATTTTCCTGGGTGATTTCCCGGAGATGACCGAAAAGGGGACCTTCATTATTAATGGTACCGAGCGTGTCGTGGTCACTCAGTTGATCCGTTCGCCTGGTGTATATTTCGAAGCCGAGGTGGATCGCTCCACAGGCCGCAGGCTGGCGAATTCTAAGATGATCCCCGACCGTGGCGCCTGGATGGAGTTTGGCACTCGTAAGAGTGACTATCTAACGCTTAAATTCAATCGTCGGCGCACAATTCCGATCACGATTTTCTTGCGCGCTCTGGCTGCTGTAGATGATGGGCTGGCCAATAATGCCCTCGCCGAAGGAACAGACGAGGAAATCCTGCGGCTCTTCGAAGATATCGATAATAACCCCGACCGCATGTATCTCCCCGCGACCTTGGCCCAGGAACCGGATTGGGATCTAAGTGAGGGCATAACAGTTTCGGAAGCTGCTTTGTTGGAATTTTTCCGTCGAATGCGCCCAGGCGATCCGGCTACTTTAGAGAATGCGCGTGAATTCCTGGAGGAGCAACTTTTCCAGCAGCGGCGCTATGACCTCAAACGCGTTGGCCGTTACAAGCTCAATCAGAAACTCGAGTTGCACGATTTGGTGCCTATCGAGCATCGCACCATCACCAAGTGGGACATTATTCGCCTAATACGTCACATGATCGCGATCAATAATGGGATCGAAGATCCTGATGATATCGATCACTTGGGCAACCGCCGTACCAAGACTGTGGGGGAGTTGATCCAAAACAAATTGCGCATTGGCCTGCGCCGAATGGAGCGCGTGGTCAAGGAGCGCATGTCGATCCGCGATAAGGATAACCTCTCTCCAGTCAGCTTGGTCAACGTCCGCCCAGTGGTTGCGGCTCTGCGTGAATTCTTTGGCTCCAGCCAGTTATCTCAATTCATGGACCAGACCAATCCCCTGGCTGAACTGCGTCACAAAAGAACGTTATCTGCCCTGGGTCCGGGTGGTCTGCGGCGAGAGCGTGCCGGCTTTGATGTGCGTGATGTTCATCAGTCACACTATGGGCGCATTTGCCCCATTGAGACCCCGGAAGGACCGAATATCGGTTTGATTGGGCGTTTTGCGTCTTTTGCCAAAGTTAATGAATATGGGTTCATCGAAACCCCTTACCGCCGCGTATTGAAAGCCCTGACCCCGGACAGCCCCCTGATGGTGGATCGAAAACTTCGTGAAGATGTAGTTCATCCAAAATCTGGTAAGGTGATTGCAGAAAAGGATACCCGGGTTGATGAAAAACTAGCCAAGCAGATTGCCAAGCTGGCTCTGAGTGAGATCTCGGTAGTGCCTTTTGTTACCGATGATTATATTTACCTTTCGGCGGATACAGAAGATAAATTTGTCATCGCTCAGGCCAACTCTCCGCTTAATGAATATGGCGAGTTTATTCGCGGACGCGCTTCAGCCCGACACCGCACCACCTTCATTTTCTCCCCGGCAGAGAATCTTGATTATATGGATGTAGCCCCCCAGCAAATTGTGGGAATCAGCGCGGCCTTGATCCCATTCCTCGAACATGATGATGCCAACCGCGCTTTGATGGGTTCCAACATGCAGGCGCAGGCGGTGCCGCTTTTGCGCCCTCAGGTACCTCTTGTCTCAACTGGGATGGAGTATTCTGCGGCTGTGGACTCCGGTCAGGTAGTCATTGCTCAGGATGATGGCGAAGTCGTTTCGGTGACAGGTGGGCGCATTGTCGTGCGCCATAAAGAGAGCGAGAAGGTCTATCCGCTACGTAAATACCAGCGCTCGAACCAAAGCACATGTGTCGACCAACGTCCATCGGTATCCAAAGGTCAGATTGTGAAGAGGGGCGATGTGATAGCCGACTCTTCCTCAACTGTGGATGGCAACCTGGCCTTGGGTCAGAATGCCCTGGTGGCTTTCCTCTCCTGGGAAGGTGCCAACTATGAGGATGCCATCGTCATTTCTGAGCGCTTGGTTCAGGATGATATGTTTACCTCTGTTCATGTCGAGAAATACGAGGTCGAGGCACGCGATACTCGCTTGGGCCCTGAAGAAATCACTCGTGATATTCCCAACGTGGGCGAAACAGCTATCAAAGACCTCGATGAAGATGGAATTGTGCGCATCGGCGCAGAAGTTGGCCCCAACGATATTCTGGTTGGGAAAATTTCACCCAAAGGCGAGAAAGAGCTCACCCCAGAAGAGCGGCTATTACGGGCGATTTTTGGTGAAAAATCTCGTGACGTGAAAGATACCTCCCTTCGAATGCCGCATGGCTCACGCGGAAAGATCGTTGATGTAAAGGTATTCTCTCGGGATGACGGTGTAGAGCTATCTTCAGGTGTCGAGACCATGGTACGTGTGTCTGTGGCGCAACGCCGCAAACTTTCCTCTGGTGATAAACTTGCCGGCCGCCATGGCAATAAGGGTGTTGTCTCCGTGATTGTCCCCGAAGAAAATATGCCTTTTCTCGAGGATGGTTCGCCTGTCGATATTATTCTCAACCCCACAGGTGTTCCAGGGCGTATGAACCTGGGGCAGGTTTTGGAGGTCCATTTGGGCTGGGCAGCACGCGGCTTAGGTTTCCGCGCCATTACGCCTGTGTTCGATGGCGCCCGCGAAACCGAGATCGAAGCCGAATTGGCCCGTGTTTGGATGATCGACCGAGCGTGGAAGGAAGTTGCTGACCGCGCCTGGGCTTGGTTGAATGAGGGCGAATACGATCCTTATGGGATCGAAGATGAAAACTACGTGCGTCGCATTTACATGGAATCCTGGCTGGGTGAACTCGGGTACGATGTGTATCAATTGATCTCTGACGTAGGCTATGCCCGTCGCGCTGTATTACAAGAATGGCTGCGTGAGAATGGGTTCGACCCCGAAGAGATCCTGGCGTTCGATGATATGGAGATCCATGCTGATTTTCGAGATGCTCAAGATGAACGAGCTGTCTACGCCTGTTTGCGCTTATGGTTAAAAGATCAAGAGATCAAAATGGATAAGATCGCAAACGATAAATTGCGAGCGAAAGCCGATGAAATCGTGTTCAAGAAGAATATCCCCTCGCCGATATTGGGTAAGCAAGTATTGCGCGATGGTAAGACTGGTGATCCCTTTGATCGGCCTGTCACAGTGGGTGTAATGTCCATACTCAAATTACACCACCTGGTTGAGGATAAGGTTCATGCACGCTCAACCGGTCCCTATAGCCTGGTATCCCAACAGCCGTTGGGTGGTAAGGCTCAATTCGGTGGTCAGCGCTTCGGCGAGATGGAAGTGTGGGCTCTGGAAGCATATGGTGCAGCATACACCTTGCAGGAAATGCTCACCATCAAATCCGATGATGTTGTTGGGCGAGTAAAAGCCTACGAAGCGATTGTTAAAGGTGAGTCTATGGATGACCCCAGCATTCCCGCATCCTTCCAAGTATTGGTGAAGGAGCTTCAAAGCCTTGGCTTACAAGTAGAAGCAGTTACCGAATCTGGTAAAGTGATTCGTTTTGGAAAAGAAGACACCCGCAAGCGCCGTCCGAAGATGAGCACCGGCTTGCTTGGATTAGGGCGAGACTATTGACGCTGTTTTCTCTGCGTGGTACAATCACGGGTCGTTGTCCTAAGAGAGAAGGGTAGGCAAGTACCCCCTGCCCGTTTAACAAGACTGAACGTGAATTAACGCGAGGCCATCAATGCACGAGCGATGGCCTCCGTTGTTGAAAAGAAGTAATCATAAACGATTTATTTGGAGGCGAACGTGCCCACGATTAATCAACTGGTTCGAAAAGGTCGTAAAGATAAGACCGCAAAGAGCAAGGCTCCTGCTCTGCAATATACATTTAATTCATATAAACAGCGTCGTATCCGACAACCGAAAGGCGCTCCTCAAAAACGAGGTGTGTGCACGATTGTCCGTACGATGACCCCCAAGAAGCCCAACTCCGCGCTGCGCAAGATCGCCCGTGTGCGCCTCACGAATATGATTGAAGTGACTGCATACATCCCTGGAGAAGGGCATAACCTGCAGGAGCACTCAATTGTCTTAGTTCGTGGTGGTCGTGTAAAGGACCTGCCCGGTGTGCGATATCATATCGTCCGAGGCACCCTCGACTCCACAGGTGTTGATGATCGAAAGC
>CAYWIC010000192.1:0-8577 GCA_964458115.1 uncultured Anaerolineales bacterium
TGATACCTTTACGCTAGCTTCAAATCCAGCTGATGAGCCCTTGCCTGGCTATCAAAAAGCCAAGCCGATGGTGTTTGCTGGCATTTACCCTGTAGATGGCGAAGATTACGAAGATCTCAGGGATGCCCTGGCAAAATTACAGCTCAATGATGCAGCCCTGGTATATGAGCCCGAAACCTCGCAAGCTTTGAATTTCGGCTTTCGTTGTGGGTTTCTGGGCCTATTCCATATGGAGATCATCCAAGAGCGCCTTGAGCGGGAGTACGATCTGGACATTATCGTCACTGCACCATCCGTTGAATATGAAGTTCTTTTGAATGATGAAGATGTCATTCGCATCGACTCTCCGGCTGAGCTGCCTGATTCGGGGGATATCGAAGAGATTCGCGAACCCTGGATGACGATCCAGATCTTCACACCCACTGAATACTACGGGGTGGTGATGGAACTGGTCACGCAGCGGCGCGGAATTTATATCGATCAAGAATATCCTACGCCTAACCGGGTGCAGCTAAATTTCGAAATCCCGCTCTCAGAGTTGATCGTCGATTTCTTCGATTACCTCAAATCGGGCACCCGAGGCTATGCTTCGCTCGATTATCAATACGCCGATTACCGCGCAGAAGATCTGGTGAAACTGGATATTTTGATCAACAAAGAGTCTGTCGATGCTTTGGCAGCCATCGTCCATCGCGAGGATGCCTATCGCAAAGGCCAGGCACTGGTTTCGAAGCTCAAAGACCTAATCCCGCGCCAGTTGTTCGCGGTACCCATACAGGCTTCGGCTGGGGGAAGGGTGATCTCGCGGGCGAATATCAGGGCTTTGCGCAAAGACGTGCTGGCGAAATGCTACGGTGGTGATGTTTCGCGCAAGCGAAAATTGTTAGAAAAACAGAAGAAGGGCAAAAAACGCATGAAGAGTGTGGGGAATGTAGATATTCCGCAGGAAGCATTCCTGGCGGTGCTACGGTTACGCGATGACTGATCAAACAACAGGTAAATCCACTCAATCGACCCTCTGGCAGATGGTTCCTGGAATCCTCGTCAGCTTATTGATGTTGGGAATCTTGTTCCGGTTTTTCGATTGGAAAGATGTCCTCGATGCATTACGTCAGGCGGAGTGGAAATATCTTTTTTTGGCCGTACCGATTTACCTGCTCTCGTATGTGCTGAGGGCCTTTGCGTGGTGGACGATATTAAAGGAAGCAGTATCCTTTTGGCGAGTATTCCTGACCATGCATATTGGATATTTGCTCAACAATGTTTTGCCGTTCCGGTTGGGTGAATTGGGGCGGGCTTATTTGTTGGGGAAAGACGGATTGGGATTTTGGCGTGTTTTTTCATCAATATTGATCGAGCGCGCCTTTGACATGATCATTGCCGTTGGTCTGGTTTTGGGGATCTTGCCATTTGTTTTGATTTCATCGAATACCCAACAGGTTGCTATCTTGATTGGCGTTATCGTGTTCTTGGGCTTGCTGACCCTCTACCTTTTGGCGCGAAACCGAATTTGGGCGGTAGCTCAATTTGAGATGCTAGGCGCGCGCTGGCCATTAATTTTGCGCCTAGGGGAAAACCGCCTTGATGCCTTTTTGGAAGGCTTGGAAGTTTTGACGTCTCCTGGCCGTTTTGCCAGGGTGCTGATTTCGTTGGCTGTCAGTTGGGTGATGGCGATTTCCATTCAGTATCTGGTCTTGCGCGCTTTCTACCCTGATGCGCGCATACTCCATGCGCTTACTACTCAGGGGATATCTGCTCTAGGAGTGGCGCTGCCTTCCTCCCCTGGATACATTGGTGTATTCGAAGCCGCAATTGTAGGCGCCTTGGCACTCTTTGGGATTTCCTTTTCGACGGCTTTTGCGTATGCGCTGACATTGCACTTGATGTATATCTTAATGACTGGTGTTTTTGGAGCCTACGGATTAGCAATCAGCCGCATTAGCTTAGGGGAAATCTTCCAGAATGTCAGACGCATCAGCATTCAAAGGTGATGGCTTAGGAGAACGCAATGTCGAAGCATTATTTCGTGACCGGAGGCGCCGGTTTTATTGGAACGAATTATGTTCAGCGCTTATTAGACCGCGGGGAACAAGTAACAGTGTACGACAACCTTTCTCGAGCAGGCGCGCCCCTGAATATCGAATGGTTGCGCTCAAAGTTTGGTGAAGAATCATTCCAATTGGTCGTGGGGGATGTTCAGGATGCAGAAAAACTTGTTCGAGCTGCGAAAAGTGCGGATATCATTCTGCACCTGGCCGGTCAGGTAGCGGTGACGACCTCGGTGGTGAATCCGCGCGGCGACTTCGAAGATAATGCCTTGGGTACCTTCAACGTTCTTGAAGCGGCGCGCCTTTCAAACAGGAAGCCGATGGTTTTATATGCTTCGACCAATAAAGTCTATGGCGAGATGGAAGAAGCGCAAATTGAAGAGGGTGAAACGAGTTACAAATATAAACAGCTTCCTTTTGGTGTACCCGAAACTCAGCCGTTGGATTTCCACTCCCCCTATGGCTGTTCAAAGGGCACTGGGGATCAATATGTACACGATTACCATCGAATCTATGATCTTCCCACAGTTGTCTTCCGTCAGAGCTGCATTTATGGGACGCGCCAGTTTGGCATCGAAGACCAGGGCTGGGTAGCCTGGTTTGTGATCGCAGCCTTGCTGGATAAACCGATCACGATCTATGGGGATGGTAAGCAGGTTCGTGATGTGCTCTACATTGAAGATCTTCTCGATGCCTACGATGCAGCGGTTGCACACATCAAGATCGCCTCAGGACAGGTGTACAACATCGGCGGAGGACCCAAGAATACGCTCTCGATCTGGAAGGAATTTGCTCCCTTGCTCGAAGACCTGTTGGGTAAGAAGATCGTTGTGACTCGCAGCGATTGGCGCCCGGGCGATCAACATGTGTATGTGTCGGATATTCGCAAAGCTGAGCGCGAACTGGGTTGGACGCCAAAAATCGCCGTTGACGACGGCGTCCGACGCTTGTATGAGTGGGTAAAAGCCAACAGAAATCTCTTTACTTTGCCTAACTCATAGTGCATTGTAAAGCTATATTTTGAAAAAATAACAATCTATCTTACCCTCACCCCTAACCCCTCTCCCACTGGGAAAGGGGAAACCGTAGCGAAGCGGAGGTGAGGTGAAGGAAAATCAGCAAAGACAACTAAACAATGCATTAGCTTGTTTTTCAAATCTTGAAATTGTCTTCTTGCTCCTTGCCACATGCAACTATCAAAATGCGTATTCTCACTGTCCTCACCTACTACCGCCCCCACACCAGTGGATTAACAATCTATGTTGAGCGGCTTGCCCGGACTCTGGCCAAGCGCGGCCATCAGGTCACCGTGCTGACTTCGCAATATGAGAAAGATCTGCCGCGTGATGAGATTGTCGATGGCGTGCGCATCATCCGTGCGCCAGTTTTATTTCGGGTGAGCAAAGGCGTCATCATGCCCACCTTCGGGTACCTGGCTTGGAAGCTTGCTCTTAAGAACGATGTCATCCATTTGCATTTGCCGCAATTTGATGCTGCTGGCGTTGCGCTGCGCGGGCGTCTATTGCGCAAACCAACTGTGATCACCTATCATTGCGACCTAAAATTGCCCCCAGGAATCTTTAATCGTTTTGTCAATCAGGTCGTCCATGCGATGAATCACATCGCGGCGATGTTTACTCACAAGATTAGCGCCTATACCGGGGATTTCGCCTCACATTCCCCTTACTTGAGCCGCTTTGCGGATAAAGTTCGCCTGATCCTACCTCCGGTAGAATTGCCCGAAGCCAGCCAGGTTGCGAAAGATGCCTTTGGCCAAGAGCACAATCCCGAAGGTCAGCAACCAGTGATCGGCATGGCAACACGCTTTGCCTCTGAAAAAGGGGTTGAAATTCTCTTAGACGCGCTACCTTATGTTTTGGAAAGATTCCCCCATACCAAAGTGCTATTTGCCGGGCAATACCAAGATGTCATGGGAGAAGAAGCTTATCTGAGACGCCTGATGACAACGATTCAGCGTTACCAGTCTAATGAGCAATGGAAATTCTTGGGAAATATAAATATCGATCAAATGTCAGCGTTTTATTCTAATTTGGATGTCTTGGTTGTCCCCAGTTTGAATTCCACAGAAACCTTCGGATTAGTACAAATCGAGGCCATGATGAGCGGAGTGCCTACGATTGCTTCAGAGTTGCCCGGTGTGCGTCAACCCCCACTCATGACGGGTATGGGTGAAGTAGTTCCCATCGGTGATGCTGATGCTCTGGCACAGTCCCTGGTGAGGATATTTGCTGACCCCGCCAAATACCAGGGTAATCCAGACGAGATCTGCAAAACCTTCGACCCACAAACTAATGCCGAAGCCTATGAAAAGTTGTATAGCGAGTTGCTGGAGGATTTGGCGTGAGACAGACCTTGGAGTTTTCTGACAATGTTTCTACGGTATAACTTCAAAACCCTGCTCAGAAAAATGTTGGTCAAATGTAAATACTTCTTGAATCCCCAAACGTTGCATCGTCTCAAAACTGGCACAATCAACCAGGCTAAGACGGCGACGATTGGTAGCCAATAATATTTGCATCGCTGTGTTATGTTTAGATTCTGTGACCCACTCGATCTTTAGAAGTGGTTGCACATTATGTTGAAAATCCTGAACTGCATCCAAACCAGTGCGCTTTTGTAGAAGGGAGAGAGTTTCCAATAGTATATAACTATTGCAGACCATGGATTTATCACGCTGGATAAGCGAAAACCACACTTCTTTTGCTACTTGGTGATTAGTATCTTTCGCGTTTATTATTCCTAAAAAAGCTGCTGTATCAATCAGAATCATTGCCACCTATCTCCGCATAGATTTCTGCTAGATACTTATCGTGGTTAATCGATACATCGGTTGCGCCTTCGATATCGGTATATTTACCTGCTATAGCCATAGCCCTGCGTTTAATCTCTTCTCGGCTTGGTTGAGTTTGTTTCTCGACCATCAAATCTATACTTTGCCGCACGAGTTCAGCCATCGAAACATTATATTCGGCAGCTTTCTCTCGTAAAAATTTATGCTGTTCTTCTGTCAGTTGAATTTGCGTCCTGATCATTGCTGAACTCCTAAAGTGTAATCACTTTTTCAGAAGTGATGTAATTGTACCATTGAAATGGAATTCAATATCCAACCACCTACAAACAAGGACTACCTCTGGCTCCACCTCCGAGAGCTGCCTTACTTCCGAGCCCTCTTGCGAGCTGTGGAAGCGCGTTTTTATGAGAATCTTGAATTGCCCTCGCCGACCTTGGATTTAGGATGTGGTGACGGGCATTTTGCCAGTATCGCGTTCGAACGTCCCCTTGAAGTGGGTATTGATCCCTGGTGGGGGCCATTGTGCGAAGCGGAAACTCGTCAGGTTTATCAGGGGTTGGCACAATCTGATGGCGCGGCGCTGCCGTTTCCGGATCACCATTTTGCCAGCGCGGTGAGCAACTCGGTATTGGAGCACATCCCCCATCTTGAGGATGTGCTTCCTGAATTAGCGCGGGTGCTAAAGCCGGAAGCTCCGTTCATTTTTTGCGTACCGAACCATAATTTCTTGTCGAACCTCTCTGTAGGTTGCTTTCTTGACCAGGCTGGACTTTGCCGCTTAGGCGACGCATACCGAACATTCTTCAACTGCATCTCCCGGCACCATCATTGTGATCCACCTGAGGTTTGGGAGTCGCGTTTGGAAAGGGCAGGCTTTCGAATTGAGCGCTGGTGGCATTATTTCTCCCCTGAAGCATTGCGCACGCTGGAATGGGGGCATGTCCTTGGCCTACCATCCTGGGTCAGCCGAATGCTCACCGGGCGATGGATTCTCGCCCCCACTGAGTGGAATTTGTCGCTTACACGACGCTATGTACAGCAGTATTACGATGAACCAATCGCTAGCGAAAATGGGGCGTATACTTTCTACATGGCAAGAAAGAAGTGAAGATCAAAAAGGGCCAATCGTAAGCAATTCTACACTTTCTCATTTGACGCTTTCGGCATGTTCGGTCTATTCTCCACCCGTTTGCCCCCTCTCCTAAGATCGAGTATCATTGTCCTTTGGTATGGATGAACCCTCTGTCCTAGACTACGTTAAATCGAAGATATTTTTCTGGCGTGGTGAGCTTATCGAAATTCCCCTGCCAGATGCTGAGCCGCGCAAGGAAGGTCTGCTCGAGATCGTTCAGGAGATAGCCCTCGCTGATGAAATTCCCTCTTCCCAGGCTGAAGCGGTGGATTCGACCACAAGAAGTGCTTTCGAATTGGTCAAATGGGCGGGCTGGTGGGCCGTATTGCCTCTCATCTTAGCACTGTTCGCCCAACGCGCACTCGAACCACCCGATCGTAGCCTGAACGCGGGCATTGTTTTTTACTGCCTCGCTTTTGGCGCAATTCTATGGGCAAATCTACGTGGACACCTTGTATTGCCTACAGCTGAGAGCGTGAAATTTCAAATCGACCAGCTTTCCGTGCGAATGATTCCTATGGTGGGGAGCATACTATTTAGCTTACTGGCGTTCCTGGCATTTGGGGGTAACCGTTTCACACAATTGAATCTCATTTTATGGCTGATCTCCCTGGGTTTGTTCATTTATGCTTTTTGGGCGACTGAACGGGGTGCAATGCCCTTGCCCGAGAAACTGCGTATAGCCATTGTTGGTTTCAAGCAAGATGGCCTTACTTTTTCTTCTTGGACACTCTTGGTCATAGGTGTGTTCGCACTCTCCGTTTTCTTCCGGTTCTATCAGTTAGGCAGTGTTCCCCCAGAGATGTTCAGCGACCATGCCGAGAAATTGATCGATGTCGCCAATGTGCTCGATGGTGAATACAGTATCTTTTTCACCCGCAACACGGGACGTGAAGCATTCCAGATGTATCTGACAGCTGCGGTAGCAAAAGTATTCGGGTCCGGCCTGTCCTATCTGAGCTTGAAGGTCGGAACCGCGATAGCTGGATTGTTCACGCTCCCATTCATCTATCTCTTGGGAAAAGAGATTGCCAACCGCAGGGTAGGATTGCTGGCAATGGCGTTTGCCGGAATTGCCTATTGGCCCATTGTGATCTCTCGAGTGGCCTTGCGATTCACACTCTATCCCTTCTTTGCCGCGCCGATGCTCTATTTCCTTATCCGGGGTTTACGACGCGGAAGTCGCAATGATTTTCTGTTAGCCGGCTTGTTCTTAGGGCTGGGTTTGCATGGCTATAGCCCCTTTCGTTTCGTTCCCTTTGTGGTGTTGGCTGCCATTGGTTTAAACCTGATTCATCGCCGCTTGAAGGAAGAGAGCCAGCAGGCTTGGTGGGGCTTGATCGTGCTGGTATTTGCCGCTCTGCTCGTTTTCTCGCCTTTGTTGCGGTTTGCTTTGGGGAATATGGACGCCTTCTCTTACCGCATGATGACCCGTATGACCGAGGTGGAAGCGGCATTTTCAGCCCCTGCCTGGCAGATTTTCTTCCGAAACTTGTGGGATGCGATGACGATGTTTTTCTGGGACAACGGCGAAATCTGGGTGCACTCTGTGACCCATCGACCAGCCCTGGGAGTTGTCTCGGCCGCCCTTTTCTTCCTGGGATGTGTGCTGCTGATCGTGCGCTACTTAAGGCAGCGCAATTGGGTGGATGCCTTCTTGCTGATCTCGATCCCCTTGCTGATGGCGCCGTCGATTCTGTCGCTGGCCTTTCCAGGGGAGAACCCCTCCCTTAATCGGTCAGGAGGCGCGTTGATCCCCGTTTTCCTCATTGTAGGGATGGCGCTGGATGGATTGCTGACCACCCTCAAAGGGAGTCTGAACAGCCCTCTCTGGGGCAGGCGGATGGCCTGGGGTGTGGGCATTCTCCTTTTGGCGTGGTCCAGTACCCAGAACTATGATCTCGTCTTCAGGCAATATCGCAATTTCTTCGCCTTGAGTTCCTGGAATACTTCAGAACTGGGTGCGGTTATCCGTCAATTTGCTGACACTGTAGGGACGGAAGAAACTGCCTGGGTTGTGCCCTATCCCCATTGGGTTGATACGCGTTTGGTGGCCATCAGGGCTGGTGTTCCAGGGAAAGATTACGCAATCTGGCCTGATCAGCTTCCCCAAACTTTGGAAGAACCCCAGACTAAGATGTTCCTTTTCAAATTAGAAGACACTTCGGCGATGGACACACTGCGTGAACTTTATCCAACAGGATCGATGCAGCTATATGACTCGGAAATCCAGGGTAAGGATTTCTATATCTATTTTGTACCGCCTGTTGAAGAGTAGCCAACATTATTGCTTATGAAAGAGAACCAGAACAACGCGAAAACTCGCTTCCCCTGGCTATATGTCGTTTTGATGGCCTACATACTGGTTTCAGGTGCATACCTGAGACTGGTGGGGCTAGATTGGGATGAAGAGCAGCACCTGCATCCCGATGAGCGCTTCCTCACCATGGTGGAATCCAGTATCACGCCGGTGGAGAGCTTGGGCGATTTCTTTGACACGGCCCAATCGAGTTTGAACCCCCATAACCGCGGCCATGGTTTTTTTGTTTATGGGACTTTGCCAATTTTCATTGTTCGGTATGTGG
>CAYWIC010000193.1:0-8518 GCA_964458115.1 uncultured Anaerolineales bacterium
ACCAATCTTTTGGTTTCAACCCTTAGAACCCGTTGTTAATGTACGGTAGAGAATTCCAGGTTAGAGATAATGGTATTGGCATACCTCAACAACACTTGGAAAGGATATTCAACCCGTTTCACCAACTATCTCCTGAGAAGGAAGGCGTTGGAATGGGGCTCACTTTAGTTAGAAAAATCGTAGAACATCATGGAGGTCGAATCTGGGTCGAATCTCTAGAAAATCAGGGCTCCACCTTCTATCTAACCCTTCCCACACAAGAGGACCGACGATGAATTCCCAGCCGATAAATATATTGCTTGTCGAAGATAATTCTGATCATGCTGATTTAATTATTATGGCATTGAGAGAAAACGATATTGATTACGAGGTATATGTTGTATATAATGCAGAACGCGCCCTTGAGTTTTTAGATCGCAAAGGAGAGTATACTGAGGCACCTTTTCCTAGTTTAATCTTGTTGGATATCAAGCTGCCAGGGATGAGTGGCATTGAACTTCTAGCAAGGATAAAAAATAACCCTGATTGGAGATCCATCCCTGTCGTAATGCTCACTACATCTGCTAATGACAAAGATATTGTAGAAAGCTACGGCTTTGGGGCCAATAGCTATGTTATCAAGCCAGTTGAATTTGAGCGATTTGTTGAGGTTCTACGGGATCTAAAGATCTACTGGTTGATCACTAACCGCTTGCCAGGCTAGGAGGATGAGTTGAAAATATTACTAGTAGAAGACAACCCCGATCACCGCGAGCTCATCGAAATTGCATTGAAAGCTGGTTACGATCAGGCAACCATTACCAGCGTTGCTTCTGGAGTCGAGGCTGAAGAGTGGCTGTACAGCTCTGGCGATACTTGCGACTTGGTTTTACTCGACTACAGTTTGCCTGGAAAATTGACCGGACTAAACCTCCTTCAAAAAATTGGCTCAGGACTTGACAGTCCTCCTGTAATAATGATCACTGGCCAGGGAGACGAGCGAGTCGCCACCCAGGCCATCAAAGCTGGTGCCTACGACTATATCGTCAAAGATATCGATTACCTGTCCCGCTTGCCAGTTGTAATGCAACGAGCAATAGAGTCTCATCGCCTCAAAATCGAGCGCCAAAGGGCATTGGACCAACTCAAAGAAAGTGAAGAGCGCTACCGAAATCTGGTTAAAAACGCGCCCACAGGGATATTAACCATCGACCTGCAGGGTAATATTATGGATGTCAACCCCAAGCTTCTCGAAATTTTGGGGGCACCCTCCGCTGAAGAAACCAGGAAAATAAACTTTTTCGAATTCGAGCCCCTCATTCAGGCCGGCATATCCGAAGATATCCAATCATGCATTGCCGGCGGGATCATGATCGAGGCGTCCCGACAATTTACATCCCACTGGGGAGTAAGCAATCATCTGAGGTACCACCTGATGCCTATCCGGGACGCCAATCAAAACATCACCGGGGTACAGGCTAACGTCGTCAACATCACCAAACAAGTTCAAGCGCAACAAGCGTTGGAAACCTTGAATGTGGAACTCGAAGATCGTGTCGCAAAACGAACCCACGATTTGAATATCATGGTGAACGCCATGGCGGGCAGGGAGGTACGTATGGCAGAATTGAAGAAAGTCATCAAAAAGTTGCGTACCCAACTTAAAAAGGCAGGCCTGGAACCTATTGCGGATGATCCGCTTCTTGAGGTAAACTATTCATCAGATACCTCAAATGATGCTTTCTGAATCGACACCTTATCTTACCGATAGCTCTGGACAACAACACCAATTGATCCGAGGGGATAACCATCTTGGACGCTCGGTTGAGAGTCACATTGTCATTACGAGTAAACGCGTTTCCCGAGACCATGCCATCATAAGCCCCGCTGGACGATCCTGGATGATAGATGATCTGGGCAGCTCCAATGGGACTTTCCTCAACGATGAGCGAGTGTTGGCCCCGGTGGTATTGCGCGACGCGGATAAGGTCACCATCGGTGATGTTGACTTCATCTTCCATGACCCAGAAGCCACCATTCGTGACGACCTTTTTCCAGAACTCGAGGTGGATGTTTCCGCGGGGGTGGTGCGGGTCGACCGACAGAAGGTCGAACTTTCTCCGAAAGAATTCACACTGATTACCTTTCTGCATGAACACCTTGGTGAAGTCTGCTCTAAAGACGATATCAGCGCGGCAGTTTGGCCGGAATACCTGGGGGAAGTATACGATTATCAGATTGAAAACCTTATCAGGCGATTGCGCACAAAACTCGAACCAGATCCGGCCAATCCCCAAATCATCCTCACCATCCGCGGCTTGGGGTATAAACTCATTACGCGTTTATGACTGTCAAATAATTTCCGAAATAATAGGGGTGTGAAAGCTTCGCTTTCACACCCCTATTATTTCGATTTATATTAAACTTATAGAACCCTCATTGCTGGCTGTTAGCTATCGGATAGGTAGAAATATCGTGCTCCTGCTACACTCTTTGCAGATTGGAGACACGACAAATGGCAAGTGATCTACCTCAATCTAGAATAGCAGAGCCAGCCTCGGAGAACCCATCCATGCTGGTTTCACTGCAAGGGCAAACCCTTGGCAAATATCGCATTCTGAAGCCCTTGGGGCGCGGTGGTATGGCCCAGGTCTACCGGGCTTACCACCCTCAACTCGACCGCTACGTAGCCGTCAAGGTACTGCGCTCCGACCTGGTCGAGGACGAGGAATTCCTGAGCCGCTTTCGGCGCGAAGCGCAAGCTGTCGCAAATTTACGTCACCCTAATATCGTGCAGATTCACGACTTTGACGTTCAAGACGAAATCTACTTCATGGTCATGGAACTGCTCGAGGGCGACACTCTCAAAGCTCAGCTAAACCAGCTTCGCAGGCATGAAGAGGATCTTCCATGGGGTGAGATGATGCGAATCACCTTGGACATCCTCTCTGGTCTAACGTACGCCCATGCTGAAGGCGTCATTCACCGTGATATTAAGCCCGCTAACATCTTGCTGACCAAACGAGGTCAAGCCGTGATCACAGATTTCGGCATCGCCCAGATCATTGGCAACACCCAGTTCACGGTTTCTGGGGCACTGATGGGGACCCTCAGCTATATGGCCCCTGAGCAGGGACTGGAAGGCCGTACGGGCATCCACAGTGATCTATACTCGCTCGGGGTGGTGTTCTATGAGATGCTCACAGGTCAGCCACCTTTCGATGCGGATACCCCTCTGGCAGTCTTGATGAAGCACGTCAATGACCCACTACCCCTGCCTCGCAGCATCGACCCAGATATTCCCGAAACTTTCGAGCGAGTGGCGCTTAAAGCGCTGGCGAAAGACCCAGGCGATCGCTATGAAAATGCCGCCGAGATGGCCAACGCAATCAAGGAAGTGGCTCAGATGAGTGAGATAACCATTCCCGAGCGTATTTCGACGAAAACATGGGACACTCCCATTACGCAGGGAACAGACGAAGTCGCGGTGATCTCCGGCACCGACCGCGACCACATCACCGAATCAGGCTTTGCCAACGATGATACCGAGATCACCTTGGGCGAGCAACTCACCGCGCAAGCCAAGCAGGAATCCGCGGCATCCAGAATTCCTGATGCTCCAGAAGGATCCGGTGATTTGGGCAAAGCTGCTGCAAGAGCTTGGTTGACCACCAGCGTTGCGCTAGTCGGCTTCAATCTAATGGCGGCATTCTACGGCCTGGTTTCTGGGAATTGGCGCATCTACGGGGTTGGGTGGCCCGCAGAAGTACTCCTCATCAGCCTTGGGTTCTGCCTGATGATGCTCTATGGTGGCGCTTCATGGATGATGATCCCTGGGGGTATTCTGCTCGGAAACGGCGTGCTGCTTGCCTTTTATGCCCTGACGGGTTGGTGGAATTTGTGGGGGGTCCTGTGGCCATTAGAGCCCTTGCTGATCATTGGCTCGGTGCTTTATGCTTTGTGGATGGCGAGCCTGGGGGATCAAAGACACCAACTCGCCAGCCAGGCGGGAAAATGGATGACCCAACTTGCCTTTGTCGTGCTGGTCATCACCATCGCGGTTTCCGCGATTCCAATCAGGTAAAAATTCAATATCGTCACTCTGAGCATTGTCCTGATCCCTAATGGGGATGTCGATGGAAATGCGGAGAGTCTCATACCAATTTTGTATTGATTCTTCTCATCGCTGTCCGCGTGACTCAGAGTAACACCCGTAACGGAGGTTCGAAATGAAAGTTAAATCTTCTACCCTGATTGGCACTTTGCTCATCTTGTTTGGTGTTCTTGTCTTGGGAGGCAACCTGCTGGCAGCCACCACCGGATTTCGCATTCCATGGTTCAAAGTTTGGCGTTTCTGGCCAGTCTTTGTGATCATGCTGGGCTTGATGTTAACAGCAGCACCATTACTGTGGCGTGAAAAGCGCGGTTTGGGTGCGCTATACATCCCTGGCCTGCCCATCATGGTGACTGGCGGGATCTTGTTCCTCGCCAGCACGCTGAACAACTGGGCGATCTGGTCCTTTCTGTGGCCGATGGAAGTGTTAGCGCTGGCCTTAGGTTTCACATTTGCGGCGCTCACAACGCAGCTGATCGGCTTGGCCGTTCCAGCCATTATCATCGGTCTCAATGGTTTGGTACTGCAATTTTGTGCCATAACCGGATTTTGGAGTGCCTGGTCATTTCTGTGGGCCATCGAGCCCTTGGCCATTGGTTTGGTGCTGGTCATGTTCAGCCTTAAATATCACAATAAGGCTACCTTCGTAGTTGGAGCTTCCTTCAGTGGCTTCGCACTGGTAGCCTTCGTCGGCATGATCGTGTTGACATTCACTGGCTGGTGGGCATTCCGTTACATTGGTCCAGCGATGTTAGTCGCTGGTGGCATCCTGCTGATTGTGCTGGGCTGGGTGAAAAAGTCTGAAAATCAAGATATCCTTGCTACGGAAGGAAGAGCTACATAACGCCATTAGGGTGTTATTGGAGCAAAGGGTACCTAGAAAATGAAAACTCTAATTACATACTTCTCACAAACCAACAATACCGCCAGAATAGCTGCGGGAATTTGTGAAGCAATGATCTCCCAAGGTCAGCAGGTTCGCATGGAGAGAATTTTGGATATCTCCCCAGAAACCTTGAATGACTATGACTTAGTTTTTATCGGATCGGCATGTCATGATGCTGATATCGCTGAACCCGTTAAACTATTTCTGGAAGAAATTATTCCCGATCCAACTTTCAAAATGGCCGGATTCGTCACCCACTCCACAACAATGGACGATGGAAGTGATCGAAATCGTGAATTGTATGAACAATGGGCTGGAAAATGCCCTGGTTCATTCGAACTGATTTCTCAACAAAAAGGCATTGATTTCCTAGGTTATTTCCACTGCCAAGGCGCGCCCAACGAAGGTATCGCAGACTTCATCCATCGCGTCATCATCACTGACGAAAATGAATGGAAAGAATACATCGCAGAAGTCAATCAGCATCCGAATAAAGTAGACATCCATAACGTCAAAGAGTTTGCTCGACGCGTCCTCTCAAAGGCCGAACACGTGGCAGCCTGAGGGTTAGAATTGTAGTGATATATTTCGCAAAAACAGGCTTCCAGCTACGCTGGAACCCTGTTTTTCGATTTTGTTTCTTGCCCTCTGCTCTCATTCTATCTATAATGAATCCCGCAACCAAAAAGTAAACAAAAGTAAAAAGATTTGCTAGGCACGCGGCCCTAGCAGGAACCGCGTTCCTTAATTATCAAGCAACTTTCATAACCATAAAATCAAAGGAGACAACCATGGATTTTGAATCTTTAGTTGAAGAACTCACAAGTGACCCTGAAGTTGTCCAGGCCAAATGGTTTGGCAAGCCCTGCATCAATGTGAGTGGCAAAGCTTTCGTGGTTAAGTTTGGCCGCGATCTGGCTTTTAAGTTGACAGGCGATGATCATGCCAATGCCTTGAATGTTGAAGACGCAAAACTTTTCGACCCGCGCGGCAAAGGCAAACCCTTCAAGGAGTGGGTGCAAATTCCGGTTGCGCAATCATCAACCTGGGTTGAATACGCCGAGGCAGCCAAGAAATTTGTCAGCAGCCAAGCCAGGTAGATCAATTATGAAAGAATTACAATCTTAGATCGATACTATTTTCAGAATACTAGCGACAACTTGGTAGACACCCAGAGCCCCAAGAATTAACGCCGACACAAGAATCAGTGCGCGGCGTCCATCCGGCCCAAGGTATTTTGTCGCTCCAAACAGGAAAATCACACCCCCAGTAGCAAGCACGATGGTTGCATAGAACGCAATGATCAGAGCAGCGGCATTGGCTGAACTCTGCCCCCAGGCCTCTAAAAATGCTGGTCCCAAAACTAAACTCCATCCCAGATAGGGGTTGGGATTGAGGAGATTTACCATAGCAGCTTGAATAAGCGTACGCGGCAGTGAGTCTCCACTGACTGAATCGAATTCGGCTGCTGAGCGCCACTGCACAAAGCTTCGCCAGGCCAGGTAAATCAAAAAGAGACCGCCCGCTCCTTGAAGGACGATACTCATCCAATCGGGGAGACGAGTGATTACGAACAGTGTCAGTAAGGCAATTGGCCCATCGCTGACTACAGGGGCAAAAGCTGCTGGCAACGTTCGCTGCCACCCTTTTTGAAGTACGCTGGAAAGCAAATAAGCCTGCAGCGGCCCTGGCTGAATTGCAGCCGCCAATGCGAACCCGCCTCCAATTAGAATATACTCAAGCATCGCCAAAGTATAGAACGATTCCATTCAAAAGGCAATTTCTAATGGTATTTCCCCCACGGCTTTCTTATAGTCGTTGTGGGCATATTGAAAAATCCAATTTTGTCACCCTGAGGCGAAGCCGAAGGGTCTAGTGCAGAATGAATTTTGCCGAAAATAGGTTTTTCGCTTCGCTAGATGCTTCGGCCTGCGGCCTCAGCATGACAGATGAAGGACTTTAAGCCCTGTTATTTCCCCATATCACATGGCACAGTCAGGAGACCGGCCAAGTACCAAATTTCCGTTATTTGTGGTACGTACTATTTAGAAATTGCTTAAAAGTTTTCTCCCCTAGAGAGAAACAACATTCCCACAGAATTCACATTCCAATTGTTGCATGCCTTTGAAGGCTTTGGGCAATTTCCCCCCACAACTTGGGCATATTGTGGGATAAGATTTGGTTTCTTCCTGGGTTTCGACAGATGTTTCGACCTTGGATACAGCGCCTGAATATTTCGATTTTTCAATCCGCCCGGACTTTACTTGCTCGATCAGATTTTCCCACAGCTCATTATCAGCATAATCGAGAAATCGCATTGTGATTTCATCGGGGACATCCTGCGCATCTCGATTGAAATTTAAGGTCAACAGCTCCTTTACTCCAAATCCTAGAACGCCCCCCTTATCCTCAGCGCCAAATTTATCGATCGCACCCACAGGAGCCTCCCACCGTAATTCCCTTACGGTCTCCTTCTCAGTGGCAATAAATAGCACTTTTTTGGTAGCCACCTCTTCGATTTGTTCGTAGATCACCCTTTGATCGGTCAAGTATAAGACACCTTCAGGCTCGCCCTTTTTGCTCAACCATTTCGCTTTACAAGCAGCAACACCATTTTCGGTGGGGTTCAGCTTGAATGAAGCATCTCGTAGATTTTCCAGCATGAACTTGGCCCATTCGATCTCTTCATATATTCCCCCGATTTCGCCGGAAGTTCGCTCAAAAGATCGCCGTACATTTTGTTCCGCAGCACTAATCTCGTTTTCAAAAGA
This sequence comes from uncultured Anaerolineales bacterium, assembly GCA_964458115.1. Lineage (GTDB taxonomy): Bacteria > Chloroflexota > Anaerolineae > Anaerolineales > UBA11858 > NIOZ-UU35. The sequence goes on from CAYWIC010000193.1 coordinate 7,751, forward strand.
TTGGAGTTTACGCTCCAGATCATCCAATAGATTGTGACTCCTTTCTGCCCGATTCAGTAATTGTTCGACTTCCCTAGCGGAATCCCGCACAATCTGCGCTTGTTGATCAAGCTCACGTTCCGCAGTTCTCTGTTCTTTTGGCCAACGGGTTTGAACTGATTCTGCTTTGCCTTCCCACTCGCCGCCGAATACATAGCCCATCGAACGAATCTCAGAAATATAGTCTTCCAATTCCCCTACATCTCGACTCATATCAGCAAGCTCATCGGAGACACTACTTAACCTGAACTTTGGATAAGGAAGGGTTCCCAATTAGAATAAAGCTAAAGTCACCACACGATAGCTACTAAAAAGGAACCCTGATATGAGTTTAGTCGAACTATTCGCAGATGTCGATGATTTTTGCAAGATATTTGAACCTCGTTGGGCAAGCTTTCAATTGGCAAATGGATTACGCCAACGGAATCGAGCTACACAATTGAAATTGAGCGAGATAATGACGATCATGATCTACTTTCATCAATCTGGCTACCGTTTTTTCAAATCCTATTACGAGAACCACGTTCAAGAGCATTTGGCAGAAGATTTTCCACGCCTGGTCAGTTACAGTCGTTTTGTGACACTCATGGCTCGTGCCTTGGTGCCGTTGACCTTCTATCTGCTTTCCAAACGAGGAAGCTGCACCGGGATTTCTTTTGTGGATTCCACCCCGCTCAAGGTCTGCCACAACAAACGCATTGAGCGGAACAAAGTTTTTGCAGGCATTGC
>CAYWIC010000194.1:0-8506 GCA_964458115.1 uncultured Anaerolineales bacterium
TACAATGAATTTTTCGTCAATGGTATGAGATTGCTAGGTGCTGGTATGGCCATGCTGGGTGCTATCGGCGCCGGTGTTGGTGTTGGCATTGCTGCTTCGGGTGGCGTTCAGGCGATGGGTCGCAACCCAGATGCTGCCCCCATCATCCAGACCAACATGATCTTGGGTATGGCCTTCGCTGAGGCGGTTGCAATTTACGCCCTGGCTGTGGCGCTGATCATCGTCTTCGCTGCATAAAACAGGAGCACTACATGGATAAATTAGGTGTAAATCTAGGATTTCTCTTATTCCAGATCCTGAACTTCTCCATTGTTGCGATCTTGCTGTACGCCTGGGCTTATAAGCCCATCGTCAATATGCTTGAAGAGCGCAAGAAGAAGATCGCTCAGGGCCACGAGGACGCGCGTGTCGCTGCGGAAGCTCGCGAGAATGCCGAAGAAGAAGCCAACAAGATCCTGGCTGATGCCCAAGCCGAGGCCAATAAGATCGTGCAAGAAGCTACCGCACGCGCTGACAAGGTCGGCGGCGAGGTCAAAGCCGAAGCCGAGGAAGAAGCTGCCAAAATGCGCGACGAGGCCTTAGGTGAAGCTCAACTCGAGCGCGATCGCATGCTGGCGGATGTGCGCGGCCAAATCGCATCTCTGGCCATTGCAGCCTCTCAGAAGCTTATTGGCGATTCTCTGGACGAGAAACGCCAGCACGCGCTGATCGATGAATTCTTCTCTGGCGTGAAAGATGGCAAAGTGGTCGTTCTGGAGGGTGCGGGTCTCTCAGGTGCATCTGCCGATGTGACCAGCGCGGTTCCGCTTTCCGATGCAGAGCAAGCCACTATCAAGAAGGATGTGCTTGCTAAGGTCGGAGATCAAGCCACCGTCACATTCCGAGTTGATCCTTCAATCCTTGGTGGATTGGTTCTGCGCGTAGGCGATAAAGTCTTGGATAGTTCCGTTGCAGGTCAATTGGAAGATCTAAAACAGAGCTTAGGTTAAAGTTCGAAATTTTTGAATCCGAAAAAGGGGTCTACGGCGTGCAGCACACGCCGTAGACCCCTTTTTCGATATGATTCTGATTTTGTAGAAGGTATGAATTTGACAGCCATCCCTCTCTCAAAGCTGATTCGACATCTGCCAGGAGAATATCAATATTTTGGCGATGATGTTTCAGTCACAGGAATTATCCAGGATTCCCGTCAGGTGAAACACGGATCGCTTTTTGTCGCCGTACCTGGCTTGAGCGTCGACGGTCATGACTACATTCAAGATGCAATCGAACGGGGGGCTGCAACAGTGGTAGGCACCCGACCAATTGAAGGGCTGCCTGTACCATATATTCGTGTGGATCACGCACCGCGTGCCCTGGCTACTCTGGCGGCGGCCTACTACGATTTTCCCGCTCGCAAATTGACTGTCATTGGGGTTACCGGTACAGACGGAAAGACAACCACCTCGAACTTCATCTTTCAAATCATGAAAGCAGCCGGGCTGAAGGCGGGCATGATCTCGACGGTCAACGCGGTGATCGGTGAGCAGACCATGGATACTGGCTTCCATGTCACCACACCGGAAGCCCCTGATGTGCAGCGCTACCTGGCACATATGGTCACTGCGGGGCTAACCCATGTTGTATTGGAGGCGACTTCTCACGGCTTGGCTCAGGACCGGGTGGCAGCATGTGCGTTCGATATTGCCGTAGTCACCAACATCACCCACGAACACCTTGATTATCATGGCTCCTATGAGGCCTACCGAGAAGCTAAAGGACGCCTCTTTGCTTATTTAGCAGAAACCAACCCAAAACCTCACGCGAACATCCGGCTTGCAGTTCTTAATTCCGATGATCAATCGTATGAGTATCTAACATCTTTGGCCCAAGCTCCCGCACGTCAAATCAGTTATGGGCTGTCTCCCGAGGCGGATATCCAGGCTGAGGAGATTGCCTATCTCCCCAGCGGATTGGCTTTCCAGATCTCAGGTGAGGGGTTCTCGTTTGATGTAGAGACGCGCCTGTTGGGAGGATACAACGTCTCCAATGTTTTAGCTGCGGTGGGGGCAACTGTGGTAGGTTTGGGGGTTGAGCCAGACGCGGCCCGAGTGGGGATTGCCGCTTTGGAAGGGATTCCTGGCCGAATGGAGCCGATCGAGTTGGGGCAGAACTTCCTGGCCATTGTAGACTTTGCCCATACGCCCAACGCCCTGAAACGAGCATTAGAAGCGGCGCGGCCCCTGACTAGTGGAAAAGTGATCGCAGTATTCGGCTCAGCCGGTTTGCGCGACAGCGAAAAGCGCCGCCTGATGGCCGAGGTTTCGGCTGAATTGGCCGACCTGACCGTACTGACTGCTGAAGACCCGCGCACGGAATCCTTGGATGAGATCCTGGCGGAGATGGCCATTGGCGCCGAAGTCAAGGGTGGGGTGGAAAATGAGACTTTCTGGCGCGTGCCGGACCGCGGCGGCGCAATTCGTTTTGCGATAGACCTAGCTCAACCGGGAGATGTCGTCATGGCATGTGGTAAGGGTCATGAGCAATCGATGTGCTTTGGCGAGGTCGAATATTCCTGGGACGATCGTACTGCCATGCGGGCGGCGCTGTCTGATTTCATGGGAATAGATGGCCCAGAGATTCCCAGGCTGCCAACCTCAATGTAGAATTAGGCCTTTGAGTTCAACATATGATAAATTAATGAGTGAAGTTGGCCAGGTATTCAACCCCGCACATTTGAGCAATAGGATAACTTTGCGTGCTTGAACTCCAGAATAACAAACACTCAATCAAAAAATACCTTTCATGGTATTTCTCTATCGCTTTCCTAGGCGCTCTGGGGGAGTTGATCTATCTGCTGACGATTCCATCCGATCCGAAGAATAGTATATTATTCGGGTATTCAGCATCGCGATTAGTATTGATCGCTTTCTTTCTCTCGTCTATTGCCGGTGCCTTCGTCTTCGCGCTAAGAACCTGGCGTGATCAAGGATGGGTGCAAAAGCTTGATGCGTTGCTCTTTGCTGATAATAAAATCTCAAATTGGGGTCTAGTTCTTTCGGGAACAGTATTTCTCGTTACTGGATTGGTATCTTTAGTGCCCATCTCTCGTTTTGGACAATTTGCCGCATACGCTGAACGTCTGCAGCCGGTCATCTTCTACTTCGTCCAAATTAGTTTTCAGACCATTATCTTGATCCTGCAGCGAACTGGACGACTGCATTGGAATTCTCTCACGCGTGAACTACGTGCCAACAGCCTGATGTTTTGGATCGCAGCGGGCTGCATGACAATCTTCGGCGCGCTTTGGATTGTAGTATCGCGCACGGGCATTGGGATTCGGCCAACACCACAGACGAATTGGTACGAAACCGGCGTCCCAGTACTGGCGATTCAAGTTGGAATTTCCGGGCTGATTGCAGCACTCGTCGCTGCTCTGATTGCCTGGATTTCACGTAGGGTAAAGAATCTTCCCCTAAACTCGCTTAGAATGAAATTGAAAGGTTGGGGGGGCTCGAAGAGCAGGGGGACGGTATTAGATATCTTTCTAGGCATAACAATTTGGGTGCTGGCCGCCTTCCTTTGGACTCAGGCCCCAATGGCACCAAATTTCTTCGCGCCTGGTCCATATCCACCCGATTACGTCTATCTGCCCTATTCCGATGCTGCGAGTTTCGATATGAGTGCTCAATATGCTCTGATAGGAAAAGGGATTGCCAATGGGAGTGTTTTTAAAGGCCACAACGCGTACCATGGATTCTTAGCCTTTCTCCATTTGCTGGCTGGGCAGGATTACTCTCTGCTGGTGACGCTGCAAGTCATCATATTTGCAATTCTCCCGGTGATAGTGTTCTTTATTGGTAAAGGGATGCAGAGCCGCTTTTTCGGGATTTTTATGGCGGGAATAGTCATTTTCCAGGAACTTAATGCGATTGCCTCCGGCAACCGGCTGAACCTGTCGCATTCGAAATTGCTGTTGACTGAATTCCCTACAAAAATTGGCCTGGCCTTGCTGATCTTGCTGCTTTTCTTGTGGCTGCGCAAGCCTGGGAAAAAATTTGCCTACGCATTTCCGCTAGGAGGAGTGCTTGGGATTCTTATCATGCTGCGTTACAACACGCTGGTGATGCCGTTTTGTGTCATCGCAGGATTTATACTCGTTTTCGGTAAAGGTTGGCAGAATTGGTTGAAAGCCTCTGTGATAATGATCTTGGCTCTTGGCATCACAATTTCCCCATGGATGTGGCGCAGTTGGAAAATCTCTGGTAATCCATTGTTCTTTGCCCCGAAACTGGTGTATCGTCTCAAATTGGAGTTTCAAGATTCCCATGAACCGCTGCCCCCCGCCGATCCTGTTCCTGATATTGAACTCGAAAGCGGATCCTTATTCCTGATCCAGCATTCTACGAGTACTTTATCTAAATTTGTGGGTTTTTCTCCACCACAGACGAAAGCAGCCAAATCTATTTTTCCATCCCAGCAAGGTTCGCAAGCAATAATGGGTTTCGATAAGGATGGTAAATCTTATCTCATCGGCAGTAACTTCGTTCACAACCTGATTACAAACTTCCTGATTTTACCCACGCGACCTCTTTTTGACTTTCTGCCGGACTCAATTGTTGATGGTTCACTTTATGAAACTGCGCCCTTCTGGAAAGATCTCTACATGGGTTGGCTTGAAGACATGCCCCTGGTTGATCTTATTGGCGTTGTCATTAATTTGCTGTTTCTGTCGCTGGGTGTTGGGGCGGCTTATCGCCAGTGGAAATGGGCCGGGCTGATCCCTTTGGGCGTGCTGCTGGCCTACCACCTTTCAACCGCCTTGGTGCGAGATTCGGGAGGGCGCTATATTGTTCCCGTAGATTGGATTATGCTGCTGTACTTTGCCCTAGGCTTGCTGCAAATCACTCTATGGGGGTTGGTCTGGCTAGGACTCATGCGCCCCCCGCTCCCCAACCCTTTGGTATCATTCAGGCAAAGCTTTGGGGAAGCAGATTCCCCCCAAAGTTGGGGTGCTAAAGGGGCAGCCTTTCTCTTGACCTTGCCTTTCTTCTTGTACGCTCTTTCCATGACTGTGCTGGATCAAACCATGCCTCAGAAGTACATATACTTTTCGGAGAGCGAAGTTTTGGAACGCTTGAATGAGGCTGAAATGCAGGATCAAACCCATTTCGATGCAGCCAACCTGGAAGAATTCCTTGATCATCCCGACGCCAGGTCTGTCTTTGGCGTTAACCTTTACCCGCGCTTCTTTTTGCGGAATCAAGGCCTGCACCGGGGTATTTACCTGGATCGCCCCTTCCCGCGACTGGCCTTCAGAATAATAACCGCAACAGGACCAGAAAATGTCCTATTACCTCTCACCGAATCCCCCCTACCTTTCCTCCACGGATCGGATGTGATCGTCATTGGCTGCCAGAATGTAGACCGGCGCGGATTATGGTACATTGACGCACTGTTGGTTGTAATTTTTGATATTCCAGGTCACCCAACCCTCTATACTCGAAACCCTGCCTTTCCATTTCCCCTCTCGTGCCCCTTGCAGAATTAGATTACGGTTGGCTAGCCTCCACATTCTCAAAGGGCTCTCCAGGAATTGCCGTAGTGATTTCCAGATTTAGGGCGCTTCCCATAGAGCCCCACAATGTTTATATTTTTGGGATTGGTGATCTTCGTGGTGCTAACTTTATTTGATATAATATTTCTAGCGTAGTTTTCTCTTCGAATTGCATCGGTTAACCAGACAGTAACGGAAAACACCAGCTTTCTCTCCACTCCCATAAAATATAATCTAACCGTCGTCGAGTCACAAGCTTGAGATAAACACATATGCGTTAGGTTTAGCAAGAACACAATACCTTTTGGTTGTCTACACAAGAGAATTCCTCGTGATCAAACCAAAAAAATCACTCACCGTACACATTGAAACCTTAGAGGATGAACTGTCGGTGTACGACTGGCAGCGCTTGCATATGCACTCCCTGAACCCCACCGTTGCGCAGGTGTTTGAGATGTGTGACGGTGAGACCAGCCCTGAACAGATGGCCGACTGCCTTAACACGCCCCATGCTGAGATTGTGGTCTGGCAATCGCTAGACGAATTGGGCAAAGCTAACTTGCTTCAAGAACCGCTGGTGAGGCCAAGCTACATGAGCCGCCGAGATTTCGTTAAGCTTGGTTCAGCGGTATCGTTAGCCTCCATCATTTCCATCGTTGTGCCCAGGCCAGCTGCAGCGCAATCGCCAGTTAATGTGTGGACCACTGACCTGGGCACAATACCAGGTGACCTCGTTATTTACTATTTTCCATTTTTCGAAGGTCTCATTACCGACGCCGATCTGACCGGCATTACCCAGATAACCTACGCCTGGAACGGAAGCTCCGCACCCGGCAGTGGCGTGTACTCCAGGTTAGCTAGTGGTCATAGTCCAAGCGGCTCTCCTTGGGCCGGCGGCCCAGTTTTGACATATAGAGCGTCGCCTTATGTGGTTACGGATTCCACCACCTGGTGGGAAAATCGACCCTACCCGGGGATATCGTTCCAAAATACAACCACATTAGATTGGTGGGCAGGCTCATTAACCGTTACATTGAAATAAGCGCGAATCTTTAATTGCATATTCGTGTGTTGGAGGTAGAGAATCCCCGTGATCAAACCCAAACAATCCCAAACCATACACATTGAAACCTTAGATGATGAACTATCGGTTTACGACTGGCAGCGATTGCAGATGCACTCCCTGAACCCCACCGCTGCGCAGGTGTTTGAGATGTGCGACGGCCAGACCAGCCCCGAGCAGATGGCCGCTTGCCTGGACACGCCCCACGCTGAGATTATGGTCTGGCAATCCCTAGACGAATTGGGCAAAGCCAACCTGCTGCAAGAGCCAGTGGTGAGGCCAAAAGGCATAAGCCGCAGAGATTTCGTCAAGCTTGGCTCAGCGGTAACTTTAGCCTCCATCGTTTCCATCGTTGTGCCCCAGCCAGCTGCAGCCCAATCTCTTCCCAATGTGCGCACCGCGATCCTGGGTACAATACCAGCTGGCAGCACGTATTACTATTTTGCATTTATCGAGGGATCTATTACTGACGACCACCTGGCCGATATTACCAAGATAACTTACGCCTGGACTGGGCCCTCCGCAGCCGGACCAGGTGTACAGTCCAAGTTAGCTAGTGGAAATAATCCTAACGGCTCTCCCTGGGCTGGCGGTCCAGAATTATTGTTTACAACATCACCTTATGTGGTAACGGATTCCACCACTTGGACGGGAAATCGCCCCTATAGAGGAATGACGTTCCTTAATAATCTCACCACCAAAGATTGGGATGCCGGCACATTAACTGTTCGGTTGGGTTAAGTGCGGATATGTAATTGCATAATCGTGTATTGGTTGCATTTTATTTACACTAATGGTTCCAGTTACTGGTCAAATTATGCCCATAGATAAGCGGGATGCGAGGAAATCAATCGTATCTCGCTTATGCGTTTATTATGCGAACCGACTCCCTACCCACCCTGCCCCCAAAAATCGACCTCAAGGATCAGGAAAAGTTTAACCGCCTAGGTTGGACGGACGGACGATGTTTCACCGCCTATGGCCTGCGTTTCGGCTTGCGCTTCAATGACCCAACTGTGCTGGAACTGGCTGCCCCGCGCCTGCCTTTGGGCTGGCAGCCTGTGCCTGAGGGGAATACCGCCTCCAAAGCCGATACCGAGGTAGATTTCTTGTATTCCTTGTATTTTTCTGGGCCTGCCAAGCGAAATGCAGGTGCCCCTGAGCTTGACGAAAGAACCAGCCCTGCCCCCGAAGGGGATGTCGAAGGAGCCAGCCCTGAGCTTGTTGAAGGGTACCACTTGCTTTTCTGCGGCTCTACCTTGCTCTCCCGCACCCAGGAACTGCCTCAACTGCTTGCCACGCTCGAGCAACACAGCGAACAGCTGACTGCCTACCGCGCCAAAGATTATCTCTTCGTCCACGCCGGGGTGGTCGCTTGGCAGGGCTGCCCCATCCTGATTCCCGGCCGCAGCATGAGCGGTAAGACCACCCTGGTGCGCGCCTTGCTCGACGCCGGGGCAACCTATTATTCCGACGAGTTTGCTGTGCTGGATGGCGAAGGCCGCGTGCATTCCTACCCGCTGCCGATCTCTATTCGCGAAGGTGATAACATCGTGGGCTGCAAAATCCCACTTGAAACCCTAGGCATCCAACCGGGGACTGAGCCGCTGCCTGTGGCTTTGGTTGTGGTAACCAAATACACACGTTACGCTCGCTGGCGGCCCAAAGTTCTGACCCCCTCCGAGGCCATGCTGGCCCTGATGGACAACACCGTCGCCGCCCGCCGCGAACCCACCTTCACCATGCCCATCTTGAAAAAAGTCGTCATGGCGGCCAAAACTATCACCAGCAAACGCGGCGATGCCAAGAGAGTTGTCCCCGCCATCCTACAACAGCTTAATTATTAACCTTTACATATGTGACTCTACTGCAAAAAGGGTGCTAGACCCTCCTCAAAACAGCAAAAG
>CAYWIC010000195.1:0-8467 GCA_964458115.1 uncultured Anaerolineales bacterium
TCGTCCCCATTCGATATCATAGGTTCCCATCCATTCGTAGAGACCTACTGGCAAAGTTTTATTGGATCGACTAACTGTTAACATCGAAGCCATGATGAATTCTGACCAGGAACCAATGAACGCAGTGATCCCCGCCACGGCAACTCCTGGCTTTGCGATGGGCACGACCACGCGCCAAATTGTTTGCCATTGGGTTGCACCATCCACAAATGCTGCATCTTCTAAATCCCGCGGGATTTGGATCAAGTACTGTCGGATCAAGATCGTCGCATAAGGAGCTTGAAATGTAGTGTAGATCAAGACCAATCCAAAGGGATGATCCTGTAAACCCAGCCTTGAAACAAGCAAATATAGTGGAATCAAAAGGAGAACGCCGGGAAAAAGATAGAATACAAAGATGTACCTGGAAAAAAACCGTTGACCTCTGTATTGCACTCTACATAAACTATATGCAGCGGGTATAGAGAGCGATAGTACGACTAGGACTGTTGTAACAGCAATCACTAAGCTGTTAAAAAAGAATGTCAGGAATGCCGCATCGGATAAAACGGTTTGGTAATTTGAAAGGGTGAAACTTTGAGGAATGAGCGTTGGGGTTTGCGAATATACTTCTGCCGGGTCTTTTACTGACGTCGCCGCCATCCAGTAAAGTGGTAGTAGCGAAAATGCTACAACTAACATTGCCAGGCAGTAAGTAATGAAGGCTTTAGCCAGGCGATTCCAGAAAACCCACGATCTATATTTTCCAAGGAGAATGTTTTCAACTGATGTCATGGTCATTTCGTTCGTTACATGGTTTCCTGATTTTCGGGAGGATTCACACGGAAGTAAATCACCGCTACAATTGCCAGCAGAACCGCCATGAGTACTGATAAAACTGCCGCCTCACTGAAACGAAAGGATAAATATGCTTTTCTATAGATCAGTACCGGTAGTGTAGTCGTTGCTTCACCGGGACCACCCTTGGCAAGAAGCCATGGTAGATCGACTTTGTTAAACGTCTGAAAGCCACCCAAAAGGACTACAACGGCCATCACGGGAGCAATCGCAGGCCATATGACATAGGCAAATCTTTGAACAGCGTTAGCGCCATCGACTTTGGCGGCATCGAACAATTCTTCGGGGATGGCCATAAGGGCAGCTAAAATTGTTAAAGCCCTCAGCCCAAAGAACGTCCATACATTTACCCCGATAAGGGTTGGCATGGCCTGCGATTTCTGAGCCAAAAACAATAATGGGTCGGAAATAAAACCTGTACTTAGTAAAAAATAGTTAACTACTCCTAGGGTGGGGTGGAGCATGAACCTCCAAATAATTGCTGAAATGACGTTCGGGATGATCCAGGGGATTAGGATAGCGCTTTCAACAATACTGTGCCCCACGAATCTTTGGTAGAGAAGCAGTGCAACCGCCAGGGCAAATGCATTGTTGAGAATGACATTCCCAAATGTCCAAAACATACTTCTTCCAAGGGCAGCATGCACTTCGCTGCTGGAGATTACCTTTTTGAATAGATCTAGACCGACAAAAGGAGCTTCTGTACCAATAATTCGCTGATCGAAAAAACTCAACGAGAAAGTTGATATGACTGGGTAAATTAAGACAAGAGAAGAGAATAAAATGATTGGAAATGCCAATCGAAAACCAAAGGGGATTCGACCTGGATGAAATCTATTTAAGCGACGTAGCATTTGTGATATTTCAACCTCTGAGGAGTTACGCGTAAGATATGAATAATTCTTAAAAACAGGAGTTGGGAGATTTACCCCCAACTCCTGTTTTTATATTCCTTTTGTAGCTGCGTAAACCCGAGCTCTTTTGGGTTATTCTGTTTTCATATGATCTAAAACGGTCAGTCGCTCACGATACTGATCTAGCCAATCGACACCTTTAGAGATTGATTTTTCTTCTTCGATGAAATCTAAGTTGAAATTTCTGAATACCGGAGGCGTAACCCCGCGCTTTAATAGAATTGATATCGCTTCAGAAATAACTCCATTTAAAATCCATGCATTGGCAATCAATGTCGCTGGCCCAACTCTTCGATCCATCCCCTCAATTTCCAGTGCAGCTTCTCCTGGCGGGCATTTATTGTCGATAACAATATCGGCAAATTCGTATAGCTTTTTCCCAGATGAGTGAACGTAATCCGAAGATTTGCTGAACTCCAAAGAGGCCAGCGTAACCAGGATCATTTCAGACTCTTTGGCAGCTAATCCCATATCTACCACGACAGGCAGATTGCCGATATTTGAAACAAGGATCAATACCTCGCCTGGTTTGACGTCATGTGTGTCAAATAAAACGCGCCCATAACCCTCGAGTCTTTCCAGCGCGGAACCCTTCATCGGGCCGAAGGCCGGCATCATCCCCGCGTCTAGAATGGGATTTATGGAGGCTAGGCCTCCTGAACGGATCCACATTTCATCCACCAATGTGTGGGTATGCCCGGGACCAAACACATGAATCATTTCGCCTTGCTCAGTTGCGTCTGCGACTAATTCGGCTGTTTTTTCGATGCTCTTCCATTCATCACTTTCAATCTGCTGAAGGATTGAAGACATTTTTTCCCAATAACCTTTTCCTGACATAACACCGTCCTTTCAATGACAGGCTTCTAGGAATTGCCGGGGTGATCCCCCAGATTTAGTAAGAGAGGGGCGTTTCGCACCCCGCTCTCTAAATCTTGATAGTTCCACGGCGTTCCCCAAAGACCCTCAATGACACATATCGATACCAATGGTAGAATAACTTTGTGTTTGAGGAGCCCCATCAGGAACTAAATTGTTCCTGGTGGGGCCCTGTGGTTGTAGGCTAATCTCAATCCAAACTGCCTATGAAATTAGCTCCTCCATTTTTTCATGGCCCCATGCTACTGCTTCTTCTGGGTCCATCTCGTCGATGACAACCTTCTGAACTACCTGAGAGAGAACTAGCTCGCCTGCGATTGGAGCAATCTTGGGTTGGACTTCGTCGTGGTTGAAACCAAACAAAACGACATTCTCCGACATTTCAAAGGCAAGCTCCATGTGCTCCCGATACTGGTTAAGGATGTCTACTTCCCAATACGCATCTGAACTGGCTTCGGCCTCTGATACTGGCATATACAGACCCGCTTGCATTGCCGCTGTCCAGGCTGCATGGTAATCGGGTTGTACCAGGTGTTCGATGAACTTCTTGCATGCTTCTTGTTTCTCGGAGTCATCTGTAAGCATGATTACGCCATTATCTGACCCAACAACCTTTTTCTCTCCATCTGGAGGAATTGGGACAGCAGCGGAGGCAACCTGGTCGGCAAAGTCGGGGGATTCACTTGGAAGTCGGGCAAAAATGGCCCCAAAAATCAGTGTCATCGCCGATTGACCTGTCAGGAATGAGGCATTGGCTTCGGGCCAGGTCATGCTAGGAGCATCGGGTGGTGAGTATTGGTACATCTCCTTGTAGAAGGTGAAGGCTTCGATTGTTTCTGGAGAGTTGAAGTTCAATGACCCATCCGCTGCAAAAATATCTGCTTTGTTGGTCACCATGAAATCGGTGATACATTGTTCGGTATAGAGATGGTTCGATGCTGGTAGAGTCAGCGCGTATTTTCCATCACCCGTCAATGCCTTGGCTGCTTGTGCCCATTCTTCCCAGGATTCTGGGGCATTGGAAAACCCAACTTTCCCAAGCAAATCCATTCGATAGACCAGGAGATGCGTCAGCATAAAGAGAGGAATTCCCCAGAGGTTTTCTTCGTATCTAAAGGGGTCTACAGCATTGTCGAAAAAATTAACATCAGGATTTACATCGCTGTATACATCATTTAGTGGTTGCACTGCCCCGAGTGGGAGCAAAGTGTGTAATAGATCGGGAGTGGCAAACTGTAAATCGGGTTGATTACCTGCCTGGATGGCGGCAGGAATTTTGGCATATGCTTCTCCCCAGTTGATAGTTTCTTGAGATACTAGAATTTCAGGATTTGCTGTATTGAAATCGTCAATCACCCCCTGTAAGGTCTCGATGCGATTAGGCGGTGTTTCCATGTGCCATAACTTGACTTCTAGAGGTTTTCCCGTGGAAATCGCAGGGACAGCAAACGTATCTTTGCCCAGCTTGGGCAGGAACGCTGATGCTCCTACTACACCGCTTGTTTTCAAGAATTCTCGCCTTGTGAGTTTAGGTTTTTTCATCTTATCTCCTTGTCGAAATTATTTTGTTTTAGCAGATTTTATTGTCAAATATCACCTCCTTTGAAATTCAGTTCTCCTTATCGTGTAGACAAAGGAGTTTATTTATTCATCGATAGGGGGTCTCATTAGCAGATCTATTGATGGAACTGTCCGAGCTTCAGGTGTGACATATGCCAATACATTCGGGTGATTTTGAACCAAAGAACCTGGGCAGTTCGTAGATATTGGTCCAAATAGCGCTCTACGCATCACACCAGCGTGCCAAGATCGCATAAATGTCAATCGGATCTCTTTCGCGCTAAATAGCTCTTCAGGTCCTAGCGTACATGCCTTTTCCGGAATGATCTCGATATTGCCAAGGGTTCCCGCCATAGCAAATTGGATGATGTCACCTTCGCGCAACTCCACGATGCGGGCACTCATTGCCCGGAACGCATCTACAGACATCTTTTGGGTGGGTGGGCTATTGAAAGCAATATGACCATTGATTCCAAGGCCTCCATAGGTAATATCAATACCGCCATACTCTCGGATCTTCTCATTGATTTGAGATAAATTCGATGGATTTGGCAAGATCAATTGGTCTTCAGGAATTTTCTTGCCCATATCAAGACGATCTATTAATCCCCGCTTGAAAAATGCCCTGAAACTAAGGGGGTGGTCTTCTGGAATTACTTCGCCATCAGGTCCAAGGTATTCGTCCATTGCAAAGATGACCAATGATTCACAACTTACCCCTTCCTTATTGCATAGGTCTGCGATATAGGTCACATTTATTGGTCCAACGGGCAAGATTAGCTTGGTTAATTTCCCTTTATTGGAGTTTTTGACAATCAAGTCAACGATTTCTCTGGCGACGACTTTGCAAAGTTCATGGTAACTGTCCAGAAACTTAAATTTTATATCACTAATTTGGGAGAATTCTGCTGCTTTGATCGAATAGTATTCTTTGGTTTTCATTGCAATGGGCGCTTTCGAGTATGATAGATTGTTGTTGGCCAGGCTCACTTTTTGGCTATTGTAATTAGGTCATGTAATGGTGCGATCACAGTTTTCACTCCGACATTGGTATATTCATCGATTACTTCGGGATGTACCAATTCAGTAGTAATGATTTGGTCAATCGCATCAATGGGTGCTACTAACGATAGGGTAGGTTTTTTGAATTTGGTCGAATCGGCAAGGATGGTCACTTGATCTGAGCGACTCATAATTTCTCTTGACGCCTCAGCTTCGGATTCGTAGTGGGCTGTTATCCCTAATCCAGGAGAAATCCCATCTGTTCCTAAGAAATATTTATTGATGTGGATTTCATCTAACCCCAAGCCGACCCGTCTCCCAACAAGCTCGAAGGAATCTGAAATTAATACTCCCCCAGTGACAACAACTTCTATACCAGGGATCGCAGTTAATTCGGCAGCAACATTAATTGCATTGGTAACTACGGTGATTCCTGATAGAAACTTGACTCGTAAGGCAAGTTCATTGCATATCAGTCCACCACTGATCGCAATGACATCTCCTTTCTCAATCGTGCTTACAGCGAGATTTGCAATCGCTCTTGCTTCTTGCATGTCAACAGGCAGCTTATATACAGGGATAGATAAATGGTTGATATTGGATGATATTTTGACAGAAGAATTGCTGCTAATAATGCTTTCCTTGCCAATAGAAGCGATGTCGCGTCGCAATGTAGAAGTAGAAATATCCAATATCTGCGATAGATTTTCGATCGAAAGCTCCCCATGAATGAACAACAACTCGATAATATTAGCTCGCCGGCCTTTTCTCTTTTCGCCAAATGCTGTTATTGTATCCATGTGAAATATAATACCATAAAAATGAAATGAGTCAACAAAAAACTGAAAGTTATTATCAAATATATGATATAATAAATCAAAACATGGTAGCAAAACCTTTTAGATGGTCAGGAGAATCCATGAAACCAGATTTGACTGCAATTATTGGTGGGAAAGTAATCACTCCCTTTCGAGTAATCACCGAGGGTGTGATCCTTGTTGAAGGTGAGCTAATCAAAGAGATTGGCGCAAAACAATCAGTATCGATTCCACCAACCGCGAAAAAAATCGACTATCATGGAAAATTGATTTGTCCAGGCTTTATCGATCTTCACATCCACGGATATGGGGGGATTTTGTTAGGAAACCTTGAAAACAGCCCTCTTTCCGCTAAGCGGTCTATTTGTGAAGATGTGAAACTCTTTGCAAAAAAAATCATCGCCACAGGTATAACTAGTTTTTTACCAACATTACTTATCTCGAGCGATTATCGTGACATTGTTGACATCATGAGCGAGATGGGCAATGCAATCCAAGATCATCAAGATCATGGTGATGGAGCAGAAATTCTAGGCATTCATTTGGAAGGACCCTATTTCAACCCCTCAGATCAGGGACCCTTTGATCGCTATCACCCCAGGGGAGCTCAACCAAGTAAGTATTTTCGAAAACCTGATGTTGCTGAAATTAACGATCTACTTGATGTTTCAAACAATGAGCTAAAAATGGTTTGCCTTTCGCCAGAGATAGATGGAGCCATTGACTACATCAAAGAACTAAGGAACAAAGAGATCATTGCTTCTGGAGCGCATTCATTCGCGAGCTATATAGAAACCATGCGGGCTGTAGACGCAGGCATGAACACGGTTACTCACATGTACAATGGCATGAGACGCCAGGATCATCGGGAACCGGGGATCATCGAAGCTTCCCTCGTAAATGATCAAATCGTCATTCAAATCATTGCCGATGGAATTCATGTTCATCAGCCTGCCTTTGAGATTGCTCTTCGTTGTAAAGGGAAGGAAAATATTGCCATAACCACCGACAATATGCCTTATGCCGGAATGCCTAATGGATCCTATGTTGACGTAACCGGACGCCCTCTGCTAAAAACCGATCAAATTGTTCAAATTGTAGATGGACCACTATTTGGTTGTGTCATGCCTATGAACAGGCAATTGGCCACTATCTATCAAAATCATTCATGGCCAATTGAAGACATCATCTATATGGCCACAGTTACACCCGCTAGGTTGATTGGTAGAGAAGGATCGAAGGGTAGCTTGGAAAAGGGGAAAGATGCAGATATTCTGATTCTCGATGAGAATTTCGATATTCACGGGGTATTTTGCAAAGGGACCCTTACTTATCGTTCTTAAATTCAATAGCGCACAATTATTTCATAGATGCTGATATTTTCCCAATTGCTCGACCCAATCGCTTTATCCCAGCCTCGATCTCATCTTCGGTTGAAGTGACAAAATTCAAGCGTACGAAATGCTCTCCATCTTGTCTGTTGGGGAAGAATTCTGTGCCCGGGGAAAAGGTTACTCCTTCTTGCTGTGCGTAGGGCAGCAACTCCAGAGAAGAGATCTTATTTGGTAGTTTCAACCAAACGAATAAACCACCCGAAGGAGGCCTGACTGTCACCTCTTCGGGCAGGTAGCGCTGAATCGATTCCAACATCCTGTCCCTGCGACGGCGATAAAGACCCCTGGATTTGCGTAAATGGCTCTGGTAACGCCCAACGCTAACGAAGGTCTCTAAAGCGCGCTGGATCAAATTGGATGTTGCCAGATCGTTTAGATATTTGAACTCGGCCAACTTCGAGAAAACCGGACCTTCAGCCACGAGAAAACCCACCCGCAGCCCCGACATCAACATCTTGGAAAAGGTGCTGATATAGATCACCCTGCCTCCTGGATCGAGCGCTTTGAGTGTTGGCTGGGCGCGACCCTCATATCGCAAGTCACCGACAAAATCGTCTTCCAGGACAGGGACGTTGAATCGATCTGCAAGGGCAATCAATTGACGCCGGCGGTGCCCACTTAGACAAGTGCTGCTTGGGTTGTGAAAGTTGGGAATGGTGTAGATTAGTTTTGGAGCATATTTTTGGAGAACATCTTCCAACAGGTCCCCCCGCATTCCGTCCGCGTCGATGGGGATGCCTACGATTTCGTAGTCCAGCGCCTCGAATAATTCCAGCGCCCGAGCATACGTGGGACTTTCTACAAGAACAGTTTCTCCCGGCTGAACAAGCAGTTGTGCCACCAAGGCAATTGAGCGCTGTGAACCCGTGGTGATCAGAATGTTGTCGGGATGCGTTTGCAAGCCCTGGCTGGCTAATACCTTGGCGATGGTGGCGCGTAATGGTGCAAAGCCATTGCGGTCTCCATACCCCAGCGCGGCGTTCCCATCGCGCCGGATTACACCCTGAAGCACCTTTCGAAACTCCTCGGCAGGGAAAAGGTTTGCATCACCAACACCGCTGCT
>CAYWIC010000196.1:0-8397 GCA_964458115.1 uncultured Anaerolineales bacterium
GAGTAGTAAATTTCAGATAGTTGGCAGGAATTCCCATTTAATATATTCCTAACCCCTCCTTTGCTCTGCTTCGGTTACCCTCACCCACTGGGAGAGGGGCTAGGGGTGAGGGTAAGCAGAAGAGCTTTTTCTGATAACTCATTTTCCCTAAAAATCGCTTTACTATGCACTTGGATTTGTGTGAAAGTATCTATACCTTTTTCGCCATCTCCAGGAAATCGTAGGGGTAAGGTTTATCGATTTCCGATACATCATCGAGGGAGGCCATTTCTTCCTCGCTGAGATTCCAACCAACGCTGCCCAAGTTATCCTCTAAGTGGCCAATCTTGCTGGCACCTAGAATAATGCTGGTGATTCCAGGTTTATTCAGCAGCCAATTTAGTGAAACCTGAGCAGGACTCTTTCCGACTTTTTCGGCTACTTCCATCAGCTTGTCGATGAGAGTCCAGGTCGTCTCGTTGTTATAGTTGGACCACTTCTCGAACCAGTCCTGTTTTTCGGCCTCTTTGATGCGGCCTTCAGGGGGTTGGCTCATGCCGCGCTGATAGCGGCCACTGAGCCAGCCTCCATGGAGCGGACCCCAAACAGTAACCCCGAGCCCATTTTCCTCACAGACGCGGATCAACTCCCATTCGGGCTGGCGCACCATCAGGTTGTATTTGGCCTGCAATGCGATGAAGGGCGTGTAACCTTTGAGCTGGCTCATGTCAGCCGCCCTTTGGATGTGCCTAACACCAAAATTACTGACTGCAGCGTAGCGCACCACCCCTTGTTTGACCAGGTTTGTGAAGGTTTCCAGAGTCTCTTCCAGGGGAGTTTGATAATCCCAGGCGTGCGCATAGAGCACATCGACATAGTCGCTTCGCAGGCGTTTGAGACTGGCATCCACAGACTCCAGGATATGTACCCGCCCTAACCCCGATTGATTGGGCCCATCCCCCATGGGGAAGCGCACTTTGGTGGCAATCACCCACTCAGCGCGCTTTTTGTTCTCTAGCCATCCGCCCAGGATATCTTCCGATACCCCTCGAGAGTAGACATTGGCCGTGTCGATGAAATTGCCGCCTGCTGCCTCGAACATATCGAGCATTTTCAGGCTGTCTTCAATGGGGGTCTCGCGCCCAAAGGTCATTGCGCCCATGCACAACTCGCTGACCTTGAGTCCTGATCTTCCTAACAACTTGTATTGCATGAAATGCCTCCTATATTTTGAATGTTGATCACAGTTGGACAAAGATGAATGCCCTGAAATCTTTGGATAGTCTATTGACGAGAGTAGAGAATATGCTATTCTGGTATCAATTATAAACGAATCAAGGAAGGCATTTGACTCACATTTTTGAATGAATGAGTCGAAATGACCAGGCGGAATTTATCATTGAAAGACAACTGGCTCGAAGCAGCCCAAGCGAATCTCCTTCCACTGAGCCGAGAACAAACTGATTTGAAGCGCGCTCTCGAGGAGTGGGAACATACGGGAAAGGTAATCGACCACGGAGCAGCGGTTGAAAATTGCCAATTGTGTGATCGGCAACAACTACGCTATCACTTCGAGATTTTTAACCGTTTTACATCTAAAACCAAAATGGTTGGTTCGAGCTGCATCAAGAAATTTGATATCATCGTGTTTGATGATCACGGGAATAAACTTGAGGGAGAAGTCAGGGAAAGGTGGTTAAAAAAGGAGATCGCTGAGAGGCAAAAAGAGATGATGCTGGAACCGTTGCGTGAGTTATGGTCAGTTGCGGAAGAATGCCGTGACATCATCGAATGGTGTCTGGATGGTTTTGAATCCCTGAATGGATTTTCGCCTGCCAGGCTATGCTTCTTATTCCAGCAGATGGGAGAGCGTGAGATCAAATTCAACCCACCGTTGTACAAGATCGTATTGAGAAGCTATGATGACAAAATGGAATTGGTTCAACTGACAAGCGAAGAATTAACCTTGATCTGGCCAAGTTTATCCCCCCAGCAAAAACGGCGATACGAAGCGCATAAAAAGAAGCTAGAACAATTGCACAAGAGAAGTGATCACCTTGAAGGGAACGCACCCAGATCACCAGCCCTGATGAAGTTTTGGGGCAGGTCAAAAGCGCCCTCATTTTCAAGTGATGTATCTTGGGGGGCTGGGATCTCGCAACCCGCAAAATCTTTCGAGGTCGATGAAACAATCTGTATGATCTGTGGCAAAAGCACTCGGGATTGGTGGTATTTCGATGGTGCTTCGAACAAGTGTAAATGCCGAGATTGCCGGGATCATTTGTCTTCAATGTGAGCGCCGTGAGACCACTCTTTTTAGACAGAAATTAGAATACGACATGTGCAAGTATTTTCCAATTGTTTGTCATCCGGAGCGAAGCGAAGGATCTCTTGCTAAAAGAAAGAAATTCTTCGCGCCTGTGGCGCTCACGCCGAAGGCGGGCAACGCCATGACAGACGAGATGGAATACTTGAACAACTGAATAAGTAAAAGAATTTTGGAAAATATGCCAAATATCGGATTGTTGAACGAAAAACCGCTCCACGCCGCGTTGAAGGCCTGGGTTGCACAGCCAGGCGATCAATTTGAAATCGCAATTGATGGGTTCGTGATCGATATCGTTCGAGATGATCTATTGCTGGAAATCCAGACCGGTAATTTTGCGTCAATTAGATCGAAACTAGAAAAACTGGTGCGCACTCATCGAGTTCGCTTGATCTATCCGATTGCCTATGAAAAGTGGATTGTCAAATTGCCCCAAGATCAGAATGATGGAGACTTCTCGCGTCGCAAGTCTCCAAAAAGAGGCAGAGTTGAGGATCTTTTTTGGGAATTGGTCAGTTTCCCGCACTTGCTGGCGGATGGCAACTTCTCACTGGAAGTGTTGCTGATCAGGGAAGATGAGGTGCGTCGGTTTGATGGCAATCGGAATTGGCGCAGGAAAGGCTGGGGGATTGAAGAGCGTCGTTTGCTGGAAGTCCTAGAAAGCAGATTGTTTGAAGAGCCAGCTGATTTGAAGGCTCTTCTGCCTGAGGAGTTGGAGACCTTTACCGCCAAAGAATTGGCAGAAATATTGGGCATCAGCAGGCGTTTGGCACAGAAGATGGCCTACTGTTTGCGTAAGGCCGGTGTTATTTCGCACATCGGCAAGCTTGGGCGGGGCTACCTTTATCAGGTGGAGTAGGGTCGTTCGCTATACGGTTTTTCAATCGACGATCTCAATCTGTATTAAAATCTCCAATGTGATCTGGCGGCTGATCATACCCAGACTCTCTACTGACCTATCACGCTCCACGTTGGTGGCAAAGTAATACACGTTTCCCCCTTCCTCCAGATAGCCTACAAGCCAGCCTACATCCGGATCGACGCTGGTGGCCCAACCAGCCTTGCCGCTCAGGCGATATTCCTGCGACTCTTCCAACACGATTATGTCTTTGACCGTGTTCATGGTGTGCTCAGAAAAGGGCAGATCCCCCTGGTGGAACCTGCGCAATAAATCGATCTGCTCTTCCAGCGAGATGCGCGGATTCCCCACCTGCCAGAAGGGGTCCCCGCCGGAA
Source organism: uncultured Anaerolineales bacterium (assembly GCA_964458115.1). Classification (GTDB taxonomy): domain Bacteria; phylum Chloroflexota; class Anaerolineae; order Anaerolineales; family UBA11858; genus NIOZ-UU35. The sequence goes on from CAYWIC010000196.1 coordinate 3,541, forward strand.
ATACCCGGGTTGCCATAACCCACCAGATCAACGTACTCCTGCATCCGCACCCTTCCGATGCGTCGGGCTAGTTTCTGGTAGAACCACATCACGGAATTCTCCATCCCCGATCTCAGGTTATGGTCGCGGTTCCATGACTCCACCATCCATTGGGTTCCATCCCATGGGATGACCTCGTTCTCATCGATGATCACTCCGGTTTCCAGGGCAATTTGGGCGTTAAGAAGTTTGAATGTTGAAGCGGGATGAAATGCTCTTGACAACGGTCATTGCAGTAGCTTATGAATTCATCTTTTTCGGTATCGAAGAGTAAGAAAGAGCCGTTAACACTGTGGTTAGAGAATATTTTACTGAAGTTAAGTTCTTTGGTAAGTGAGAGTGAATAGCTGTAAAGGAATGCTAGAACGCTTAGAATAATTTACGTTATTCGTTTGAGTAGATTCATCATTTTATTCAAGAATACTCTGGTTTCTATGAGTTTATTTGGGCAACCTACTGATTCGAAATGAATTGCACCGCGGTTGCACCGGGAAGAAGGAATAGATGCATAATACATTAGGGATTTATTTCACATTGGGCGCATTTTTTGTGAAATTGAATGTATAATAGCTATGCTGGTTATTGAATTCAAATCGAAGGGGTACAGCTATTGTGACAGGTCAAAGAGCCTTCATATCTTATGCGCATTTAGATGGGGGGATAAATTCGCGAAAACTCTAAAAGAAGGAATAGAAGCTGAGCAAGATTGGCACATTTCGTGTTGGGTGGATCGTGCAGAATTGAGGTGCAATCAAGAATTGGGAGAGCAATTTGAAGAAAATTAAAAATTGTCGAATTCATTGTGTTAGTGATGACGAATGGAGCAATTGCGTCTGAGTATGTATTGATGGGTTGAGAAAATCATAAGTACTGGTCAGGAGGTGTCGTCTATGGATCGGAAACGAATTACCCTGCTATGGTCATTGATGATTTTTGTGTTGATATTATCCGCTTGTAATTACCCCACCCAAGATAACACGATTCAGCCATCAAACGGCGATAAAATCCAGGAGACGGGTGATGAAAGCGCTGTTGACAAGAGCCAGGAACCTGAAGATTCCGCTTTGGTTGGGGGTAGTTCATCGGATCCGCCGACCAACTCAGATGGTGCGAAAACGATTTTCATCCCCGGTGGTACTTTCCAGATGGGCAGCGATACCTCCGATCCGCTTGCGGAAGAGGATGAGATGCCAGCTCACCAGGTCACGCTTGGGGGCTTTTATATATTCACGCATGAAGTTACCAATCAAATGTATGCCGTTTGCGTTGAAGCCGGCGCATGCATGCCTCTTCAGGCTCTTGAGCCTGGCCCAGCCCTACAACATGCCGATCCAGCTTTCGCCGATCATCCTATCGTGCGTGTAGATTGGCTTATGGCACGAGATTATTGTGACTGGGCTAATGCCAGATTGCCGACCGAAGCGGAATGGGAGTTGGCTGCCCGTAGTACCGAAAATTTCCGCTACCCCTGGGGAAAAGAAGACCCCACCTGCGACCGGACTAATATGCTCGGATGCCAGGAGCCGCCGGATACCCAAAAAATTGGTTCGTACGCCTTGGGGAACAGCCCCTATGAAGTTTGGGATATGTCTGGCAATGTTTGGGAGTGGGTGCAAGATTGGTACGCAGAGCACTATTACAGTTTCTCACCATCCATAAACCCGCCCGGCCCGCTTACTTTCCAGGATCATGAGAACCCCCTCAAGGTAGTGCGCGGCGGTGGGTTTAATTCTGAACCAGAGCGCTTGCGCACGGCAACCCGGTTGGCCGCAAATCCACACCGGTCCTATGACGATGTTGGTTTCCGCTGTGTGGCTGCTGGAGAACTGATCTTACCTGATGGTTTTCAATCCCCAGCAGAGCGCCATGAACGCGTTATCACATTTGATCCGGGCGATGGTAGTGAAGCAGTAGGTCCAGGAGATGGCATTGATGCAGCAGGTCCAGGCGATGGAGGGGAAGCTGCAGGCCCGGGTGATGGAGAGGATGCGGCTGGTCCGGGCGGCGGCGATGAAATGGTTGAAGACCCATTGCCACCTGATCGACCTTGGTATCGGCACGGAGTCGGTCACGTCTCTTGCCCAACCGCTGAAGGTTTGATAACCATTACATCTTCTGTCGCGTCTAGCTTACCGGTTGATTGGTCGATGTCAGTAGAGGGCGAAGACTTTGATTGCGAGTATGACGAAGAACTCGAATTATTACACTGTGAAGGACCTGTACCAGACAGTTATTCGGATGAGGAATATTATTTCTGGGGTCACCATTGGATCAATTATCACCTCTGTGGGGAATATGAGTCATACAATTTCTGCATGAACGTGTTTGAAATAATATATCCCGAGGATTGCGATGAGCGGAGCCGGGAACCCTTACTCGGGAACGCGGATCGGGACTGCTACAATACCACCTTTGAGTTCGAACCGGCGATCAATTGGGATAGCGTCCATCTTGGAGATACCGAGCTTGACTGCGAATGGGCTGATGATAATCACATCACCTGCCCCACACCGTATTATGCTCTAGGGGTGGAGTGGTTGTTCTCACTGCATGGCACTGATGCAGATGGTACAGAATACGATTGGACAATTGAGTTGCCCTCCCCCAATAACTGCCCAGCGCCTACACGGATACGACATTCGATTGAACCACGCTGTTTGGAAAATCAACCTACGTTGCGAATCTCCAATCTCGCAGCCGCGGTGGAAAGCGTGACCGGTGCTGATGGCCTGCTGGAATGCATGGGAACTCTAGGTGGTTTATTATGTATTATGGAAGGTGAGCCGGGTGCCGAATCAACAGTTACCGTTTGTTACTCTGATGGTGATTGCGTCACCACAACATTTACCGTTCCTGTCTGCCCAACCGATTACACGAATCCACTCTCATTCGCTACCTACTGCTCGCAGAATGGAACCCCGATGTTGCTAATCGAAGGTCCCGTGATCACCGTAGAGAGTGTAATTGGTGATGTTGTCGCTCGAGAAGGTATTGATATACCTCTCGATGTAGTAGTAGTAGAAAGTTTGACGGACGATGATTTACCTATCGCCTCCGATATTGAAGGAATTGAATCCGGTGAGCGCGGCGAAGAAATCACGCTCACCATTTGCTATTCAGATGATAGTTGTCAAACTGTGACCTTTAGAGTCCCCACTTGTCCTAAAGACATGTGGAATTTGGCTGACGTTGGTTGCCACAACGAGGAGAGCCTCTATGCAATTATTGACACAAACATAGATGGTGTGGTGCCAGGCTCAGGGTACACGTACGATCTAAATGTAGGGACTTTTGCTTGTTCAGAAAACCCAGACCATCCCGGACGAGTATATTGCTCATTTCCTTTCTCAGAAGCCCCCTTTCCGCTGCAATTTTGTGTCACCCCACCGAGTGGAGGTGCTGATGAAGTTTGCGAAGATTTCGATGATTTCAAAAACCTCCTTCCAGCAAGTTGTGGAGATGTTCCACTGGAGGACGATCCCAGCGATAAGCCTGGTGTCCTGGGAGAGGATAAGCGAGAGGACTTGGGAGAGGATGATCCCGACGATAAGCCTGAAGATCTGGGAGATGACGATCCCGGCGATGAGCCTGAAGACCTGGGAGATGAAGAAGAAACACCTTGTTCCGAATACGGAGACCCAGGTTCGTGTACGTCCAATGGCTGTGTTTGGAAAAAAGGTCCGCCTGACGGACAGGAACACTGCTACGATCCGTGATCAAAATTGATGTCACTCTGAATGTGTTGAAGGGTCTCCAATCCAAGGGAAAAGATTCTTCACTTCGTTCAGAACGAAAGACTGAGCAGTTGCTTTTTTCGCCCCCCCCATATCTGGGGTTTCCCCGGCAATTCCAAAAGAACTAGGTTGGGATCTCTAGGATTCGCCGCGAAAGTTATCAGATTTTGGATACCCCAAAATCTGGTGATCGCCACAGGAACTCCCAGGCCCCCTTGTCTGTTCGGGATTGTATTCAATACCACTTGTGCTATAATGCACTAATTCAAATATTGGTGGGGAATACATTGAGCCTCGTGGTCGCCCCGGGTTTACCTGATCAGCATGTTGGGAGGTATCCATGGGTACTCGGCGACAATTGGTTGGCATTTTCTTCCTTTTTGCATTTTCTATTTTCATATCTGGCTGTGAAATGCCGACATCGCTAGCGAGAACTAGCGTTTGGCTGGATGTACCTGTGCATGGCATCTCTGTGCCCGAGGGGCAAGTTTTGCAAATCGAAGGGCATGCCTCCAGTCCCGGCGGCGTAAATATGGTTGAGATATGGATCAATGGGGGCTTACATTTTGAAGTCTCCAACCTTGTCTCAGTGAATGATCATTCTCGCTTCTCTCAAGAATGGCTACCCCCTGGACCGGGCGAATACACCATTCAAGTTTTGGCCATAAGTGGGGATGGATCTGCCAGTGAGGCTGATCATGCTCGGATTCAAGTTGGCGAGCCAGTTGCCGAAGTTCAGCCTGATCCCGAACAAGTGCCCCCTCCCCAACAAGCGGCTCCTGACACAACAACTTCAATACTTGATCCTATATCACCCACAGATGTGGTCATCGAATTCTGGGCTGACCCAGGAGAGATCAGTGCTGGAGATTTGTTCACTGTGCACTGGCACGTCGAGAACGTTAGCAAAGTAATCTTCGGTGGCATAGAACAGTTATTCGATGGCACTTACTCAGACTACCTGTGCAAAAACCAACGTTACACCCTGACAGTGATCCACAACGATGGCACTGAGGAAAAGCGCAGAGTCAGCAGTGAAGAATAGAAAAAAGACAGGGATAGAAAAAAGGGGAACAAAAAACGA
>CAYWIC010000197.1:0-8366 GCA_964458115.1 uncultured Anaerolineales bacterium
GAAGGAATCATGTATTTCACCATCAACTACGATGGCCATACCATCTTCGAGCCACAGATCGATCCATCTTTCGAGGGCAAACTTTTGGCCTTATACAATCAATCGATGGACGAGCGCTTAGTGAATGGAAAAGTTTCTGGCGATAGCCAGACTGGGCGACATCTTTTCGAGCATTTTCGTGCGCTGGGAGTAGAAATCCTGGCTGCTGGGAGCTCAGATTGGGTTGTATTCGCGGGCGCGGATGGATACCCCCAGCGTGAGGCAGAATTCCTGCACTACCTCATCGATACCATCCATAACGAAATGAATGAGCATCCCCAAATCAACCCAACTCAATTAGCTGACTGGGTTAGGGAACGCAAAAACCAGATCGCGAACAACGACCTGGTGTGCATCGTTCACCAATTGGATTTTTTGGGGGAAAAGTTCGCCCTTTAGGAATTTCTTCCTAGTCAATGATCCCTTGGATTGCCAATACCACTTCGCCGAAATGATTCGGGAGATAGATTGGCAGCCATTATTCCCCAATCGATATGGCCATTATTGGCTGTTCTTATTCGATTGCTTATGCGCGTACATCAACCTATCTGCGCGATCTAAGAGGCTATCGATATCTTCCGCATCGTCCGGATATAAGGCTTCACCGACACTGATATTGATCTGTACCAGACGTCCCTTGATGGTCAGGCGATTCTTGAATGCATCGGTTACTTTCGATTTCACTGGGATGATGTCTTTCCTGTCGCTCAAGTTGGTCAGCAGGATCGCAAATTCATCACCGCCAATACGCGCAACCGAATCACTCTCGCGCACAGTATTGGTCAGCTCTTTGGCGACCCTTTTCAACACTGCGTCCCCAAACTCGCGCCCATAGTTATCATTGATCTGCTTGAATTCGTTCAGATCGATGAATACAACACCCACTCTTCGGAACTCTCTACGCGATTGAGAAAGCGCTCTATCGAGACGATCGACAAACAATCTTCGGTTTGGTAATCCTGTGAGGTAATCGTGGGTAGCCAGATGCTCGATGCGCGATTCAGCATCCAAGGTCTCAGAAATCTCCCGGAATACCAGGATTGCACCTACCAGGTTGCCATCTCCATCAGCAATGGGCGTAGCAGTCTCGCTAATAGGGATCTCAGTGCCGTCTTTGCGAGTCAACAGAAAACGATGGTGGACGGAAAAAGCTTCCTTTTCGTCAAAAACCCGGAGAATGGGAATTTCCGAGAGCAGCGTGCCCTTATCGATATCTTTGACCTGATAGATCTCGGAGATATTCTTGCCTAATATTTCATGGCGCGTCCATCCTGTCAGGATCTCCCCTATGGCATTGACCAGGAGTATCTGACCCTCGTTGCTGACTGCAACCAATGCGTCGCCCATACTGCTCACCAGGGCTTGGCACAAGTCGTCGGAATTAATATTATTGTTCTGAAATATCTCGTGAAGGTCTCTACTCTCGTTCATCCTGATTATTTTGACAAAGGACTTTGCTCGAGAAACGCATCCAATATTGATTTGAGTTCCTCATGGGCAAGGTATGGCTTGATCTGTAGTTTGGGGTGGGGATTCCCCGAAATCATTTTCGAAATCTCTATGTCTTGCTTGTGAAGGCACAGTACGGGCTTCTCCAAGTTCAGGGCGTAACCGATCTCATATCCTACCCCATGGGACGGAGTTGTCACTTCTGCAATCAGCACGTCACAACTCCGAATCCAGTGCGTGTCGCGCCGATAAACTTCCTCGGAGTCCATGGAGATCTCATCAATTTCAGTGCGAGGCTGCGCAAATACTGCCGTAGGGACTTCATGCCCGCCTGACTGCAATATTTCGACGATCTGCCGGTAAACATCTTCATCTTGGCGCCCCCCGGTTATAGAGCAGGCAAAGTAGATCTTCATCGAGATTTCTCCGCGCGCACATATTGATACATACCATCGAAGCCTAAGTTTTCGACTTGCGTTTCGAATCCTTGCAAGCGGAAATATGTCACATAGTCGTGAGGGTAATCCCCAAACAGGCGTCCAAACCATTCGACTAACCGCAACCAGCGACTCTCTTTCGGTGCTTTGGCGTAATCCCCGATGCGGATCTCGCCCTTATACTTGCAGACACGCACCATCTCTCCCAGAACTCTATCGGAATCGATTTCGGCACCGCTGACCGCATTGGTCTCGACGACGGTATCAAAGGCATCCTTGGCAAATGGCAACGCGTAAAAGCTGGCTTGCACCAGATCTGCATGGGGCACTTTGGAACGCGTCTCAGCGAGCATGCCCCAGGACGTATCCGAGCCAAATGGACGCGCGCCAGCCTCAACGGCATCCCGCAGCAGCCCGCCCGAACCACAAGCGATGTCCAGGACGTTGCCTATACGCAAATTACTGACGACTTTGGCTTTCCCCTTTTCTCCCATTGAAAAGAAAATGCGTGCGAAGAGATCGTACTTCTTGGATAGACGATCATAAAATTCAGGTGTCCAGTTGATGAGTGGTTTTACCATGGGGATTCAATCGTAGTTATGCTTGTATCTGACGGGATTCTTGATCAAGACGATCCATCTCGTCATCGGTGAGTTGGAAATGCATGGCGCCGGCGGCCTCTGTTGCCTGGTGCACCTTGGATGCCCCAGGGATGGCTACTACACTATCACCCTGATAGTGGATCAACCAATTTAGGGCGACCTGCGCGGGCGTGACCTGGTATCCAGCGGCGATCTCTTTCAAAACCTCGATCAATGGCTGCGTGGGTTCGAGCAGCCGCTCCAATCTACGGCGTCGAAAAGCCGGCAACTGTGCCAGAACCGCCTGGTCGTGAAATTTCCCCGATAAAATACCCGAAGCTAGCGGGCCCCAAGCCACGATGGTCACCCCTAGCTCACGAGCGGTTTCCAAAACACCGTTGTGTTCGATGCCCCGACGCAGCAGGCTGTACTCGACCTGGTTGACCGCTAATGGCAGCCCGCGCTTTGCTAAGGCGGCGTGGGCGCGACGCATACGTTCTGGACCAAAATTGCTCACCCCCACCGAGCGGATATTTCCAGTATCTACCAGATCAGCCATGGCATTCATCTCGTCTTCAGGCGTCGACAGGCCAATTGGCTGGTGAACCATATGCAGATCGATGGTGTAACCCTCGAGATAATGCAGACGCTTGCCAATGGTGCGGCCAATGCTACGAGCTCTGCGCAGGAGGGGAAACCATTTCGTCCCGATGATAACTTCTGCATCGGATACTTTTAGGGACTTCAAGGCCCCTACCAGGCTGCGCTCAGAGCGGCCCAGGCCATACATCTCGGCAGTGTCAAACCAATTAACTCCGCCATCGATTGCATCCTTAACGATGGCCTTCTTCTGCTCCTGAGGGATTTCGGGGAACATCAAATTGAATAACCCTTTGCCCCCGGCGAACTGCATGACTCCCAACCCGATGGGCGTGATCTCGATTTCAGTGTTTCCCAGTCGGCGCATGGGGATGTGATGTGCATTGGTCATTGTTTACTCCATTGGAAGCATTTTGCTCGACACTATCAATTATATTGGAAAAAATACTCTACGCCTCCCCAATTTTTGGATTTTTCCATTAATAAAGAAACTCCCCCGTGAGAATCGTACCCGTTGAACCAACATTGCAATTATGCTATGATAATATTGCAGGAATACCAGAATGTTTTGGCGAAATTTGCAAAACCACCATGTTTCAGTCACAAAATGAAATTCTGTCCCAGGCAAAACAACTGTTGCGTGCCGGTCGAAAAGAAGAAGCCCGCATGTTGTTGGCCAAATTCTTACAACAAAATCCTCAGTCAGAATACGGTTGGTGGTTGATGAGTTTTGCCGTTGCTGATCCTGGTCAACAAATCGATTGCTTGGAACGGGTGCTGACGCTCAATCCAAACCGCCGAAAAGCACAAGCCAGACTCCAAGAGTTGACAGGGAGCAGCCCGTTGGCGGATCGGGAAACCAGCCGACTTCGAGATGACATTCGCCGTAACACATCGATCAACCTACATTCCGGGCGCTGGATTGCTATCATTTCGGTTTTCATGATAGTTGTCATCAGTCTGATCGGTTTTTTCGGATATCGGATTTACTCAGAATTCCAGGCCATGCCTCTCGATCAAGCCATGGCTGTCGATCAAGCCAAGGCTGTCGAAAACTCTCCGACGCGCCAAAACGTGGGATTACCACCAACCTGGACCCAAACCCCCACAGAGCAACTGCCACTTACGCAGACACCCTTACCCGCCCCCATAGAAACCCCAATTCCAACACAAACACCCACACTGGACCCAAATGCCACCCTCACACCGCTGCCCGAATCTTTGATTGGCATTGAAGCAGGCGATTTCCCTCCCGACTTCTCCCTAACGAACGTCAAAACCGGGGAAGTGGCTTCTATTAGAAATTATGCCGGCCAACCGGTTTTAATTGTTTTTCTGACAACCTGGTGCGGATATTGTGAGGCGCAAATGCCCCTAATGCAATCTATTTATGACTATTACCGTCATCAAGGATTTGTTGTATTAGGAATAGGGGTAGGCGAAAGCAGTGCCGCCATGCGCAATTACGGTACTAAGAATGGACTAACCTTTCCCCTCCTTGCTGATACATCTACAAGAGTTTCAATGGATTATGCCATCAGAGCGTATCCTACCAACTTCTATATTGATATAGACGGCACGATCGGATTCGTCGAGGTTGGAATGATCCCGAAGGCAAAGTTAAACTTCTTTATCCTTGAGTCTCAGAATTAGTTCGCGGGGTAAAACCAAACCCATTTATTTGTGTTTTTCCGGTAAGGAGTACATTTCAATCATCACGCTTTCCGTCGATCTACTCCAAAGTTTAGTAAGCAAATTATTGGAAGGAGTTAAAAAATGTCAAAGAATATTGTGATCTTTTCGGATGGCACCAACCAAGAAGGGGGCAAGGGCAAGCCCACCAACGTTTACAAATTGTTCAACATGGTAGAAGATCGCACCCCTCATCAAGTGGTATTTTATGACCGCGGTCTGGGAACGGATTGGCGTCGCATAACAGGAAACGCATTTGGGGCAGGAATCTCGAAAAATATTCTGGAGTGTTATGAATTCATTTTTGAGAACTATCAAGCCGGGGATAAGATATTTCTCTTCGGTTTCAGCAGAGGCGCCTTTACGGTCAGGAGCCTGTCGGGGTTCATCCACCACTTTGGGATCCTGCCAAAGTCCAGACCAGAATTGATGAAAACCGCATACAAAATATATAAAACCAAAGATAAAAGTAAGCTCGTCGAGAAGAGAGATCAATTCATCCATAAACACCACACCCAATGGACTACAATCAAATTTATCGGAGTCTGGGATACAGTCGGTGCATTGGGTTTACCCGTCAAATGGTTGGATGCAGCAGTTAGCCTGTTGTTCAAGCACAAATTCCATGATACCCGCATCAGTGGCGCTGCAGAATATGGCTATCACGCCTTAGCCATCGATGATGAACGGCGCGTGTTTCATCCTACCTTCTGGAATGAGAAAGAAATCGGAAAGATCTCCAAATGGAAAAATGGCGAGAGAAAATTAAAAGATCAAGTCGTGGAACAAGTATGGTTCGCGGGCGCGCATACCGATGTTGGTGGCGGGTATCATGAACTGGCCAAGCGGGACGAAGATCCAGTTGCATCGCTCTCAGATATAACCCTAGAATGGATGGTCCAAAATGCCGAGGCCCAAGGCTTGCGCATTTTCCCCCGGCACACAATCAAGATGAAGCCCTCGCCGTTGGGAGAATTACATGACTCAGGGTTAGGGATAGGGAAATTATTCCGGAAAGTTTCTCGAGTGAACACGATTGGATTGGATACCCTTAAAACTCCACTCAAAGTACATCAGAGTGTTTTAGATCGGGCAGCAGAAGCAGATTACGAACCTTGGATATTGGATGGTGAGTTTGAAAAATCCCCTTAGATTGCATATTGGTACAGACACTGAATTGCATCACGGAACACTTTGAAAGCGGGTATACGATCGAAAATTTATGGAAAACTTGAGTCGTGAAAATAAGCAGACTAACTACCTGAACGGATAAGGAGGCAACAATGGCTGTTGGTTTTACAGATACCCAATGGGCAAAGATCGAAGCCCTGCTGGAGAGTAACCCAGAGAAATTCCAATTCCCTGAGAGACGCGATAATTCGCTGGTTATCGGCACCTTCAACATGCTCAAACTGGGCAAGGCAGCAAACAATGCAAAGCGCTGGAATTTCCTACGAAAAATTTGTATGTCGTTCGATCTGTTAGCGCTTCAAGAAATCATGGACGATCTAAGTGGGTTGGAGCGCCTGAAAGAGAGTCTTGGAAGAGGGTATGGGCTGGTTGTATCGGATACCACCGGCACTTTTCCCACAGACCGAGGAAACACGGAGCGGCTGGCGTTTTTGTTCCGCTGGACACGAGTCCAGCGCAACGCCCTGGCATCCGATATCACTTACGACCGCTCCAAAGTGCTGCGAATGTTGTATGAGAACCGCGAGACATTCGAAAAATGGTTCGATAAATATGATGAGCGCGTTAAGAAAGCTGTGACTGAGGGCAAAAAGAAACCATCATTATCGAAATACAGTACACCCACTTTCCTGACATTCATCCGCCAACCGCATTGCTCAGCCTTCGAAATTCTTGGTGTCAACGACACCAAGGGACCACAACTTCTAACTGTGAATGCCCATTTGCTCTATGGCAAAGGCAAAGGTGAACGCAAGCGCGAGTTCGACGCCCTGCTTGACTGGCTGATCTTGCGTGCCAGGCAACGTGATCGGATGTACCACAAGAATATCTTGCTTCTCGGAGACCTGAATGTAGAATTCAACGATACCAATAGAAAACGCAAAGAGATTGATGATAAGCTTCGTTCATTGAATAAGAACGAACTCAGCGATGAACAGGCATCCAAGGTCAATTTCCCTCTGCTCACTCCGCACCCTGAACGCGGTCTGTTGCGCAGCAACGCCCGTCAAGATCAGACATACGATCAGATCGCCTTCTTTGCGGCCGAAGATGAAGATCTACCCATCGTAGAGGACAATAAAATCGCAGGCCAGAACGGACCCGATGGTTATGACTATGGTGTGTTCAACTTCATTGAATTGTTTTCACACGCCCTCCACAACAAGCCTTGCCATGAACTTAACGAAGCAGAACAGAACGATTTGATCAGTCGCTCCAATGCCGATGTCAGCGATCACATGCCCGCCTGGGTTCGATTGCCTATTCCTGGGGCGCCAACCTTATAGCGGCTGCCCAAACTCTCTTGGAAACACCCTGAGCCTATCCAGCCTGGGAGTTGTCTGTTTCTGGTATCATTGCCCTGGTTTAATCTATAAGGAGTTATACGCACGTGAAGCGGATTGGGCTGGTAATAGGGGGTGGGGGCGACGCCCCCACCCCCTATTACCAGCCATTTTCTCGCTGAACTGCGTAAGTCCTATCTATGTTAAATATTGGCTCAAGAAAAGGCCGAATGGGATCAGACCTTTTGATTGAGCGCGATAAAAGATTACTAGAGGAGAAACAATGATCGAGATTCGCCCCCGTGAGACTGTCATGCTAGTCAGCAACTTTGCCGAGATGGTTGCCTGGTATCGTGATGAGCTTGGATTTATAGTCACAAAACTCTTTGACGAAGATTATCACTACTGCAACCTCGAATCGTCTTCCGGGATCAAGATCGGTATCGCCCCCGCGCAAGAGATGGGTATCGACCCTGGGGATCGAAGTAAAAATACCGTTGTGTTGCAATTCGAAGTAGATGATTTGCGAGCCTTTTTTGGGCATATCGAGAAACAAGGGGCAATCATCACCGGTGGACCCTCCTTTGACAAAAATGAAAAATTTTGGTTCGGCAGCTTCACAGATCCCGAGGGAAATCCGATATGGGTTGTGGATAAGGATTGCCCGTAAAGAGGTTTGCCCGTGGAAATCGCAAAAGACCACTCCTGGTATAAGTTTTGGGACGAAAGAGGTCGGAGCCACCCTGATGACGATCCCATCGCCATCGATGGTTGGGATTACGGCATCAGCATGATGGGGACTGATGAGGCTGATGAACTTAGAGAACAGTTCAGCCTTGAATTAGGGCTTACACGCCAAAGCAAATTCTTAGAGGTCGGCTGTGGGGCAGGGATGTATTTGTTACCCCTATCAAAAGAAATTGAATATACAATTGGCTGCGATTTGGCAGAATCAATGCTGAAAAGGGCTCGTCAATTGAATGAGCAGATCTCCCTTCAAGTGTCTGAAGCCAGTTATCTGCCTTACGCATCAAACCTTTTTGATGCCATCTTAGTGTATTCCGTCTTTCACTATTTCCCGAGCGAAGAATATG
>CAYWIC010000198.1:0-8316 GCA_964458115.1 uncultured Anaerolineales bacterium
ATCAAGATAGTCTGCTGGATACCCCGCAGCTTGCTGCGGGGAGGATTCATTATTTTTGGCTCTTTGGGAATCAGCTTTGGACTTACAGGTTTTTCCATGGCGTTTCTCAGAGATGCAAAATTCCCGTCATCCAATTATTGTACTTAATGTGATTAGGCTTGGTTCACGCGGCCCATTATAAGATCGATCTCTTCTCTCAGATCCCGCCAATCGCCCAACAGCCCATCCCCAAGGCACTGACTTCAATGTTAGATTTCCCTAGTACTCGTTTCATGGGTACACAGAAAGATCACTTGGGTTGTTTTTTTTCGATGAATTGATGTACCTGGAAACTCCGCTGGCTGTCGATTTGGGGTAAGGTTGCGCCATAGATGTATGGGGAGGCTCCAGCCAACCAGCCCAGAGGGAAATCGTATTTGATCTTGCTAGCTTCGTCGAGTTTTTGGATGTGCTCAGACGAGAGTTCCCATTCCAGGCATCCCAGATTATCTTTGAGCTGGTCCAGTGTCCGTGCACCCAGTATGGGGACCATCAAAGCCCAGTCCTGCTGTTGCCGCACCCAGTTGATGGCCACCTGCGAGGGTGTGTGTCCAACTTCATCGGCCACAGATTGAACTTCTTTGATCAATTTCTGCAAATCTTCAGGAAGTGCCTCGATATCGTAGCGTTTGGGATCTGTATTATTATCCGTGTATTTTCCGGTAAGCGTGCCCCCTCCTACCAACCCAAAGGGCATCACGGCCATATCCCAATGTTTTGCCATAGCAAGCTCGGCTCGCTCTACGCTGCGGCTGCGCAGGGAGTAGGGGATTTGCAAGCCCACGAAGCGTGACCAACCGCGGAGTTCGGCGCGGGCGTTGGCCTCTGCCACAATCCAGGCCGGCGTATCGGATACGCCGATATAATTGACCTTGCCCTGGCGTACCAGGTCATCAAGACCGCGCAGAACTTCTTCCACGGGTGTCATGAAATCCCACATATGCAGATATAACAGGTCGATGTAATCAGTTTGCAAGCGCTTGAGGCTGCGCTCCACAGAGTGCAGCATGTTTTTGCGGCTGTTGCCACCCTGGTTGGGGTCGGTCTGTTCAGGGGTTGTGAGGGTATATTTTGTGGCGATTACGAAGTGATCTCGTTGGGAATTGGTGAATTCGCCCAAGAATTTTTCGCTGGTGCCATTGGTGTAATTTACGGATGTATCGATGAAATTGCCGCCGGCTTCGGCGAAGTGATCGAAGATCTTTTGACTTTCTTCCTTGGATGCACCCCATCCCCAATCCTCACCAAAGGTCATCGTGCCCAGGCATAGTTCTGAGACTCGCACTCCACTTTTACCTAAGAGTTTGTAACGCATGTTTCGCTCCTTTTCGCTTGGTGATTGAGAATCGCCAAGGTGGTTATCAGTTTTGAGGTAGAGGTATATGCAGCATTTATCCCTACCCGATTCCGATGTAGAAACCACCTTTAGACGATCGTCTAATTAGATTATAATCTAATATTTACTGTTCGTCAAACCACCTCTCCGAGTGATCCAGTACATTCTTATGGATTTAAAGAATGCCTTATCGGGTGGTCTAGCTTATCAAAGATTATTAGTAGCGAGAATTATTTTTCCCCACGAGAATCCCCTAGGAGCAGTTCAACAAGTTCGTAGGTTTCCGAGATCAAGTCAGCATTGATGGGTAGTTTGAATTCTTCGTTCACCCGCAGCGTCAAATGTCCCGCGATTTCAGTGACGCGTGCAGAAATATCAGGCAGAGTTATCAATAATTGCAGTCGATCGAGTGCGCTGGGACCTGGTGTAGGTCTGCCCTGGCGTTGCAAATATTCACCAATGGCGATCCCTGCGGCTCGGCGGGCGCATACGCGCGCTTTGCCCTCATTACCAGCTTGACGTGCAGCCTTGGCAATATTTAATTCATCTTGAAATTTGGTAAACCAATCTGATTTGTAGCCCATAAACCCCGTGTCAATCGCTGAGGTCCTCACTAGAGAGTGCATCTCTGCGGTAAAGGTTGTTCAATTTTTTCAGTTGCTCTTGAAGGCTGTCTGTGAGGGCAAGGGGCGACATCCGCCAGACCCAGTTACCGCCGGGCGTGCTGGGGTAATTCATGCGCGCTTCGTTACCTAAATTTAGGATATCCTGCATGGGGGCCAAAGCAAACACAGCCACTGAAGACCAGGCCATGCGGACCAGATCCCATGAAATATTTTGACCATCGCGCGCCAGGTATCGGCGGGCATGATCGCGGATATTTTCATCTGTGCGTTCATACCAGCCGCGCGCGGTGTCGTTATCATGAGTGCCAGTATATACTATGCAATTCGGGATGAAGTTGTGAGGCAAGAATTCGTTTTCAGCATCACTGTCGAAGGCGAAGACTAAAATCTTCATTCCAGGCAGTTCGAATTTCTCACGCAGCTTGACCACATCCGGCGTGATCTCTCCTAAATCTTCTGCAATAATAGGCAGCGTGCCCAGCGCTCCTTGGACAGTTTGGAAGAACTCTGCACCAGGTCCGGGCACCCATTGCCCGTTAATGGCTGTTTCTTCATCGGCTGGGATTTCCCAATAACCGGCAAACCCGCGGAAATGGTCCAGACGGACGATGTCGACCAGCGATAATACCGCCCTCAGACGGCTTAGCCACCAACTGTAGCCATCCTCAGCATGTAGATCCCAGCGATACAGAGGATTACCCCAAAGCTGCCCAGTTGGCGAGAAATAATCTGGCGGCACGCCGGCTACGACTGTGGGTTGGCCATTAGCATCTAGGGAGAAAAGTTCCGGATGGGCCCAAACATCAGCGCTGTCGTGTGCGACAAAGATAGGGATATCGCCGATGATCTTTACACCCAACTCCTTGGCTCGCTCTCGTAATTCTGCCCATTGTTGGAAGAAGATGAATTGCCAGAAAGCCTGTCGCTGGATGTCATCTGCGTGAGCATCCTTAAAGGCTTGCAGAGCTTTTGCATCGCGGCTTCGCAATGGCGCGGGCCAATTGACCCAGGAACCGCCACCCTGGGCCTCTTTGATGGTCATGAAAAGTGCATAATCATCCAACCAGTGGGCTTCAGCATCCTTGAATGATTCGAACTCAGTATTGATCTTGGTGGAGGAACTAGAACGGAAACAGTTGAAGGCCCAGTTGAGCAGTTTGATCTTATAAGGGATCACTTTGCCATATTCCACGCGCTCAATGGGAAAGGCGGGGCAATCGCGAATATCATCGTATACCAGGAGGCCATCATTAAGAAGCGCTTCGGGACTGATCAGGTAGGGATTCCCTGCAAAGGATGAGAAGCACTGGTAGGGCGAATCGCCATAGCCGGTTGGGCCCAGGGGCAATACCTGCCATAAACTGCTGCCAGAGGCGGCTAAAAAATCGACCCATTCGTGGGCTTTGGCCCCGATATCCCCGATGCCGTATGGGCCTGGCAAGCTGGTTGGGTGTAACAAAACCCCTGAGGCGCGCTCAAATTTCATGGGGCTCGCCTCGGCTCCGATCGATTTTCGTATTGGCGTTTATGATAGTAGAAGGGTAATCAGCTTCTCGAATATCAGCAGGAATCGTAGCGCCTGGCTCGATAATATACCCTGGTGGGACGTGGCAGTTCTTGCCTATCATCACAAGGTGGGGAGGCGTTTTCGAGCTGATACCGCCCAAGCGGGCTTTTTCTCCAACCCGAACGCGTTTATCGAGGATGGCGCGTTCGATCGAAGCGCCTGCATGGATTTCACAATCTGTGAGAATGACAGATTCTCGTACGATCGCGCCAGCTTCGACTCGTACACCAGGCCCCAGCATACTTTGTTCGACGATGGCACCATTTGCAATCACACAGCCATCGGTGATCATGCTGTCGCGCACTTGCGCACCGCTGGCGATACGTACAGGGGGTCGTTCTTCTGTGCGGGTGTGGATGATCCAAGAGCGGTCGTTCAAATCCAGGGCAGGCGGATCAGAAAGCAAATCCATGTGGGCTTGCCAATACGAAGACGTTGTCCCCACATCGACCCAATATCCAGAGAAGGGAAATGCAAAAACTCGCGCACCCTCCTCTACTAATCCAGGCAAGATATTCTTCCCGAAATCATGTGCGGATTCTTTGGTTTTGTAATCTTGCCAAAGGACTCGATCTAAGACTTCCATGTTGAACAAATAGACGCCCATATTGACCTGGTTGGAAGCAGGCTGACTGGGTTTTTCCACGAAAGAGGTAACCCGATATTTGTTGTCCAGGCCAACGATACCAAAACGGGATGCGTCTTCAATGGGTACAGTGATCGTCCCTAACGTGATATCGGCACGGTGATCGATATGGAAGGCGATCATGGCATCATAGTTCATCTCGTAAATATGATCGCCAGAGAGGATCAAGACAAAATCTGGGTTAGTGCTCTTGATGAAACTGAAATTCTGTTGGACCGCGTCGGCAGTACCTAAGTACCAATCGGTTGGGCGACGGGCCTTATAGGGAGAATAGATACGCACTCCCCCGGTGAAGTCTCGATTGAGGTCCCAAGGCGCCCCCGAGCCAATATGTTCGATCAGCGAATGTGGGCGGTATTGGGCCAGGATCATCACGTCGAAGATGTTGGAATTGACACAATTTGAGAGGGTGAAATCGATGATGCGGTATTTTCCAGCAAAGGGAACCGCAGGTTTGGTTCTTTTGGCAGTTAAAACCCCTAGCCGGGACCCCTCGCCACCGGCTAGGATGATTGCTCTCGTTTTCATATGTAGACCCTTGGGATTGATTAGTCGTTGCTGCCCGGGATCGGGCGGAAGACAGGTTGAGGTTTGGACTTTGGATCGGTGAGGAAGCCCTCAGGCAGCGAAAGGGGTTGGTAGGTCGCCCCGGTTCCTATGGTGCCATAGGGAACAATATATAGTTCAGTTGTCGCGCCAGCTTCAAAGGGCTGATAGGCGAAGATCAAGTAATGTCCGTCCGGGCTGAATTGAGGGTCGCGGTAGCAGCAATTACCATCAATGGGGTTGATCTCTGTTTCAGCTCGATGCAGGTCGGAGTTATAAATATAAAGGTGGCCAAAGCCATCGTTCCGGGTGAAGCTGGTCAACGCATAAAGGTACCCACCGTCATAACCGAAGTTCTGCAAATATGGGGACCTATCATAATCCTCGACCGCGAACCGCGCGGCTGGAATTTCATCGCTGCGATAGGGTTGCGCTTCGCAATTGCCTACAGGGTAAATTTGAATCAAATCTCCTTGGACGCCGCTCAGGGCTGCCAGAACCATCAGAGACAGGGTTTCACCATCGTCTGACCAGCGCACCAGTCGAACAGATACGATGGTCTCTTTGGCGGTTTTCAATGGATCATAAGCGGGGCACTCGCTCATCTCTTCCAGATGGGTGGTGTATCTGGCTTCTCGGAGTCTTTCTTGATCGAAGGGTACGATATATAGAGAACGATTGACGGTGAGTGCGGCCTGGGTTCCATCGGGAGAGATCGCAAACGTTTCTACATAATCAGCCGATTCAAAACAGGCGATGAAATCTAACCGACCCGTCGCAAGCTCCGCGGACCAAATACATTTTCCAGAGATATAGGTCAGGCCGGTTCCATCAGGCATCCAGGCGAGATCGGTTTTCGTTGTGCCATCATTGGTGAGTTGTTGCGCGTCACTGCCATCGACATTCATCACCCAGATATTGTTTTCATGGATCAGAGCGATCTTGTCGGCGCCACCAAGGGTTGGAATATCCGGAGTACTCGTTGCAGTCGGTTCAGGCGTATCCGTGGGCGGAGCCTCAGTGCTCGTAGGGGGTTCCAATGTCGGGGTTAGTGTATCTTCCACTACTGCGACAACCGGCTTTTCGGTCGCCGCTTCTTCTGGCGTGTTAGTAAATTCGGGCAAGGTTGTATCCGTGGGTTGCACGAGCGCCAAGGTCTCTGTGGCAGGAGCAAGCACCGCTGCAAGCGGTCCTGTTCCCTGGTACCCTAAATATGCCATGGCTAACGCACCGATCGCAACAATTCCCAATAAGACAAATCCACCTACTGCTAGGGGTATCCAATTCCGTTTGGGCTTTACTGGAACAGGTTGGGGGTAGGGCGTGGGTGTTGGTGTGGCGACAGGTTGTTGGACAGTGTACGCGGGTGGTGTGCCAGTGGGTTGCTGCTGCAAAGGTCTGCCTGGCTCTGTGATCGCGGTTCTTTTCGTCGTGGTCAGGGTTTGGTGCGTTCGGCCCTGAACAGCATCTCGGAGTGCATCTTCCATTTCCTTTGCAGTTGCGAAGCGATCGTCGGGGTCTTTCGCCAAAGATTTTTGCATCCAAAGACTAATCTCAGCTGGGACATCTGGTTTGATCGTTGCCAGATCAGGAATGGGGTCCAGGATGTGCATCATCATCACTTTGGCGGGGGTCGTTGCCTGGTACGGTGTATCCCCTGTGAGCATTTGGAAGAAGATGATGCCTAACGAATAGAGATCACTGCGGCCGTCGAGCGCTTTTTCACCTTGAACCTGTTCGGGGCTCATATAGGCCGGCGTGCCAATGATATTTTCCCCCGTGAGAGTATGACTGCCATGGGTCAATCGGGCGATGCCGAAATCCGATAAGAAGGCATTATCATATTGGTCGAAGAGGATATTGCCCGGTTTCATATCCCTGTGGACAATACCTTTATTATGAGCTGCATCCAGGCCGGCAGCCAGCCGCTCGGTGATCTTGGCTGCTTCCTGATAAGTAAAGCTTCCCCCTTTGAGTTTTTCTGCAAGATCTCCCCCTGACATCATGCGCATTACGATGTAAGGTTGGCCATCTTCCTCGCCAAAATCATATACAGGGACGATTGCGGCGTGTTCGAGTGCGGCAACAGTTTTTGCTTCTCGTTCGAAGCGCACTCGGAATTGGGGATCATGTAAAAAGGCACGGGGGAGGACCTTGATAGCGACATCCCGCTCAAAATTGGGGTCGTATGCCTGGTAAACGGTCGCCATCCCACCACGACCAAGCTCTTTTTTTATTTCATATCGACCAATCTTTTCAAGAGAC
Source organism: uncultured Anaerolineales bacterium (assembly GCA_964458115.1). Classification (GTDB taxonomy): domain Bacteria; phylum Chloroflexota; class Anaerolineae; order Anaerolineales; family UBA11858; genus NIOZ-UU35. The sequence goes on from CAYWIC010000198.1 coordinate 7,026, forward strand.
ATATCGTCTTCCATCTCCGGTGATTATGTGATTGTGGAAGTTTTGGCTTAGATAATTGATTAGTGCACAAAGATTCAGCGCTGAAATTCTCTGTCTGGTTGAACAAATACGATTATACAACAAATTCATTTTGCTGGGGGTGACGAGAAACGCTCCCTTGACCAATCAACCCTTCCAAGCTAAAATCCAACTTCGCGGCTGGCCCGTTTTTTGGTTGCCAGCCGCTCTTTTGGCGTATTATGTTTGAGAACCTGACCCAACGTCTGAATAGTGTTTTCGACAAATTGCGTCGGCGTGGCAAGCTCTCTGAGCGTGATGTCGATGCAGCTATGCGTGAAGTGCGCCTGGCCTTGTTGGAAGCCGATGTACATTACAAAGTAACCAAAGATTTTGTAGCCCGTGTACGAGAGCGAGCTGTCGGGCATGAAGTCTCGCGTGCGCTCAATCCTGGGCAACAAGTGATCAAAGTCGTCAACGAGGAACTGATTTCCACGCTGGGTGAGCCTGCGTCGCTGGATTTACGCGGCCCCAAGCCGCGTATGATCATGCTGGCAGGCTTGCAAGGCTCGGGTAAGACCACTGCCGCTGGAAAGCTGGCGCGCATTTTGCGCAGTCAGGGTGAGCGCGTTTTACTGGTGGCCGCGGACCCTTATCGTCCGGCCGCTGTGCAGCAATTGCAGACACTTGGCCAAAGCCTGGGAGCGGAGGTATTCTCTGAGCCTGGCATAGCACCCCCTGAGATCGTCAAACGGGCACATGCACGGGCGCAGAAAGGTGGTTTCAGCGTTGCCATATTAGACACCGCGGGACGCTCGCAGCTTGATACCCAGCTGATGGACGAACTTCAGGCCATTAACCAAGAAGTGGAGTTAGCCGAAGTCCTGCTGGTGGTTGATGCCATGATCGGTCAAGAGGCTGTCAATATCGCTCAGGGGTTCCGCGAGGCGGTTCCGCTGACTGGGTTGATCCTCTCCAAGATGGATGGTGATGCCCGTGGCGGTGCGGCGATCTCTATTCGATCCGTGACCGGCGTGCCGATCAAGTTCCTGGGCACCGGCGAGGGTCTGGATGCTCTGGAAGTGTATGACCCTGGTCGCCTCTCATCCCGTATCTTGGGCATGGGGGATGTAATCGGTCTGATCGAGAAGGCTGAAGCCTCTCTCGATGTCGAGGTCGCTGAGCAGCAGGCTAAGCGAATGCTCTCGGGTGAGTTCACTTTGGATGATTTTGCAGACCAGTTGAAACAGGTGCGCAAGATGGGCCCCATTGGTCAACTCCTGGATATGATGCC
>CAYWIC010000199.1:0-8301 GCA_964458115.1 uncultured Anaerolineales bacterium
CCCAGTATCATACAGATTTCTATTTTGACAAGATTTAGATTAACTAAGCACTAGAACTCCTTTATGGAATGAAATAAGTTAAGTATTTATCGGAAAGTGTCTGAAAAATGTGTCACTCTGAGCGAAGCGAAGAGTCTCCTGCCCTTCGGGCAGAGATCCTTCACCCCTATGGGGTTCAGGATGACAGGTAATTAAAGAACTTCCCGGAGTCTACTTAGGGGGGGATTTTAGCAAATAAAAATCAAATTTTGTGTCGTAAATGTATGACAACTGATGTAGTTAAATTTTGACAGTTTGGATCAAACTTCCTATCCAAAAACTATCCTCACAACGCAAAAAATCCCAGTTTCAGGGCACAACTGGGATACCTCTATACAAAATCACGTGCGAGATAACGGAGTATGTGTTGCGCCGTTCCACCGTAATGTGGCTGGAACGATTGGGATTAAGAAAATATCCTCTTAAAAATAACTTTTAATCAAATGTAGATCATGGTCAATCAATTTCAAAAGCTCACCATATTGAATTTCTCCTCGAAGGCCGTACCGGCACTGCTATGGCGGGATTCGATGGCAGGTTGAACGAGGAAGAGCTGGCTAATCTGGTAGCTTTCCTGCGGACCTGGCAGCCATAATAGGATAACTTAAAGAAACCCGGTTTTTTCCTGCGTCGGAGGTACTTGGCAAAAACCGGGTTTCTGTATTAATGGTTCAAGCTCAAATTAATTATTGCATCCAAGCCCCTCGGTAATACTCGCTTTCCAAACAACTTTCAACATCACCAGCAATTTCTGTAGCTCTCCCAATTTTATTTCTCGTTATGGGAGCACAATCCCAACTTCGAACTTCTCCCCCCACCAAATATCCCCGAACTCTATTATCGACGATCAACGGAACCTGTAAAGCAGACTCAAGACCGATTGATAGGCCCAGGCTATTTTTCAAATGATCGAGGAAATCCTGACTGCGCACTACCTTATATTTTTCTTCGGAGTCACTTTCTCGATAATAACTGTATGCAGTATAAGGGAGATGTGGGCTCAGAGCTAATTCCAACGGCTCTTGTCTGTCGATTGGACTGGCGGTTTTAATTACAAATGCTGAATATTCATTTGAATATAGACTAATCATGCAAACCGTGACAACGATTTCCTCCGTGCTCGATTTCGTTAGTTCAATAAGAACATTGTCGAAATCGTTCTTTCGTCGATCTATGTTATTTAACCAATTAAAGGCAGGTTGCATGGCCACAAATGACTTAACCCGAGTCTTTTGGTTCAAAACTAATGTTTCCTGCAACGCATACTCACCACCATAACCTGAATAAACCATTCCGATTTTCTCAAAATTAGGCATTTCTATCTCTGTCATTATTCTTGGGAGGTAAAAAATTTCAACTAATGAGAAATTATGCGATGCAGTTCGAAGGTCTACAAGAAGGCGATTGCAATTATTTTCCATTGCGCAGCGTGCAATTGTTGGGATGAGTTGATACAGATCGATAACCTGGAGAGTGTCTTCGATGGTCACGACGACAACCTCATGCTGCTGGTGAAATGAGACTTTAATATTCATACGTATCTCTCCAAACTAAATACCAATATCCACAAACCCTCGAAAATCATGCTAGCTAGGGCAATTGATCAATATGTGAGTATTCAATTGCAAGATATATACCTGGAAAGATAATATTCCCCACTAATTGGATGAACTGCTCATGGATAAAACAAATCGTGGAACAAGGGGGCAATGATCACATCCTGCTCGGTGAGAATGCGCTCAGCCTGCACATAGAGGTCGATTTGAACTTTTACATCCGTCTCGAAGAAGGCTGCTTCAATGAGTTGGACGTATTCTTCATTGGACCACTTGAGCCACTGGTTGTTGTAATCGATGCCATCTCTCAAAAAATTATAGGGGCTGGCATAGTCTGCAAACCAGCCAGAAAAATACATATGGGCTGTAGCAGTATCAACCAGCAGATCGTAATCTTCGCTATCTAACACATCTATGGCTACCACAATCCCCAAGCGTTCATCCCACTGCTCGCGCAGCAGTTGTCCCATCCGTTCAGTCCCTTCAGGAATCGCGATACGGATATATTTATCATAGTCTAGCTCAAGTAATTGGGCAGCTGTTTTTTGATTTACGCCTGGATATAACCCAATTTCCTTATACCAGGAACGTCCATCGGGCCAAATTTGTGGAGGCACCATCGATGTTGCCGGCTGCGAACCATTATCCCAAAGATCATCAGCCAGTTTCTGTCGATCAAGCGCCTGGGTGAAAGCTCGCCGAACATTGACATCATCGAAGGGCGGCTTATCGGTGCGGAAGCCAATGAAATACACAATGGGCATGGGTCGCGGGTGCGGAGGCCAGGGTGTAGGCGGCGGAGGTGTCAGCGTAACTGTGGGGATCGAGGTTTGTGGAGCGGAGGTCGCCGAAGCCACTGGTTGTTCTTTAGTGAATTCAGTTGGCGGTTGAGTGTCGGTTGGCAATATGGTAATGGTGGGTGAGGGTTCAATGGTGTTTTCAACACGCGTAACACAACCACCCACAAGTATTACAAAGAAACATAATACGAAAAGAATAAACTTCCTCATATTCCAATCTCACGTCTGAGACTTCCTGCGTAAGTAATCCTCGATCTTCCGCGTCCGTTCCAAAGCGCGCTTTATCTTTTCACCAGTGAATGGGGCTCGCTCCCAATTGCGTACCTCGCCAAATACAAGATACCCGAGAAGCTCGCCATCTGGAATCAAAGGTAACTGCAAAGCCGATACAAGCGGCTCAGGCAATCTCAGATCCTGATCGAGGGAGCCCAGCAGGTCATGATCTCGAATAATCTGAGGGGCTTTTGATCGATCCAAGTCTTGATGATCACAGAAGGCGCGATAATAACTTTGTGGAGCGACATCTATCAACAGCGACTGGCTACGTTTGACTGGGCTGGCAACACGAATAGCGAAACCCGTGCCTTTGGCATCATTCAGCGAGACGATGCACACCGTAGACCTGAGAAATTTGATGCTGGTCTCGGCCATATCGATGAGAATGTGATCGCGAGGAGTCATTTTGTTGCTCTATTCACCATAATCGACATCGAATGTTATCATTATAAAATAATGATAACAGACATTTTCAGGCAGCGAATGAAGAATCATTGGTCTCCAGGAATTGACCCAGTAGTTGTCCACAAATGGGGAAATGGGATGTGTGCACACACCCCATTTCCCCATTTGTGGAGTTCCTAACCAAAGTTCTCATTGAAGCTCCCCTGGTATCATTCTCAAAGCATTGATAGAATTCATCCGGTAAGAATAATCCAATATTATTTGTCAACAAATATGCCAACGGGGCGCAGAGTGCTCTATGTACCAGATTTATCACCTCACTCTTTGCGTCTCGGTGGTGAATATCAAGAGAGAATATAACCATGGCAGAAATTCCCGCAACGTACGATGACACCGACCATCTGATCGCAACCACCCTGCGCATGATAGCCGTTGAAGCAGTGCAGCAGGCCAACTCCGGACATCCTGGCCTTCCGCTGGGCGCAGCCGACATCGCCACGGTGCTGTGGACGCGTTTCATCAAAAACAATCCTTCTGACCCCTTATGGCCAGACCGCGACCGCTTTGTGCTTTCCGCAGGGCACGGTTCAGCGCTGCTCTATGCCCTGTTACATTTGAGCGGCTATCCTCTCTCCCTGGAGGAAGTCAAGAACTTCCGCCAATGGGGCAGCCGCACAGCCGGGCACCCAGAATATGAACCCGAGATAGGCATCGAAGTCACCACTGGACCGCTAGGACAGGGTATCAGCAATGCCGTCGGCTTAGCCCTGGCGGAACGCTGGCTAGCAGCTCGCTTCAACCAGCCTGACTTCCCCATCGTCGATCACTACACTTTTGTGATCTCCGGTGATGGCGACCTGATGGAGGGCGTCTCTCACGAGGCCTGTTCCCTGGCTGGTCACCTGGGGCTGAGCAAGCTGATCGTCCTGTTTGACGACAACAGTATCTCGATCGATGGCAGCACTGACCTGGCCGACAGTACTGATGTCTTGATGCGCTTCGAAGCCTATGGCTGGCACACGCTGCGCGCGGACGGGCACGATATGGCGGCTATCGATCAAGCCATCCAGACCGCAAAAGCTGAAACAAAACGCCCAACCATCATCGCCTGCAAAACTCATATCGGCCTGGGCAGCCCTTGGGTAGATACAGGCAAAGTCCACGGCACCCCGCTTGGGGATGAGAACTTGATCGCGACCAAGGAGTATTTCGGCTGGCCGACGGATCAGCGATTTTACATACCCGAGGCCGCGGTAACACGGTTCGCAGAAAAAGCATCTCGAGGAGCAGAAATGCAAAGCCAGTGGGAGGCAATGCTCAAGGAATACCGCCAGAAATTCCCCGAGTTGGCCGTGCAATGGGATGACTATATCAACGGTGAGCTTCCCTCAGGATGGGAAGGCGCCCTGCCAGATTTCACCGAAGATAAACCCCTGGCCACGCGCGCTACCTCTGGGCTAGTGCTGGATGCGATCGTGCCTGTACTGCCGACTCTAATTGGAGGCTCCGCAGACCTGACTGGCAGCAATAAAACCAAGGCCAAAAGCCAGATTCCCATTTCACCAGGAAATTTCACCGGAGATTATATCCACTACGGTATCCGTGAGCACGGCATGGGGGCTGTGATGAACGGCCTGGCATTGCACGGTCTGCGTCCTTATGGTGGCACTTTCTTGGTCTTTGCCGATTATCAACGTCCCGCAATTCGCATGGCAGCCATGATGGGGCTGCCGGTAATCTTCGTCTTGAGCCATGACAGCATTGGCCTTGGTGAGGATGGACCCACCCACCAACCAATCGAGCAATTAGCATCCCTGCGTGTGATTCCTAATCTTGTGACTCTGCGTCCCGCCGATGGCAATGAGACCTCCATGGCATGGAAAGTCGCGCTAGAGCGAAAACAAGGTCCCACAGCTCTGGTACTCACGCGCCAGGGCATTCCCCAGATCACACCCTCTCCTGGGAAGAATCAACTCGCTAAGGGAGCCTATGTTCTCTCTGACCCGAAGTGGGTTGCTCCGGAAATCGTATTGATCGGCACGGGCTCCGAGGTGGAGATCGCTCTGGAAGCCAAAGCCAAACTGGCTGATGATGGCATTGGAGCGCGGGTAGTCTCAATGCCCAGTTGGGAACTATTCGATGCCCAGCCGCAAGAATATCGCGAATCTGTGCTGCCATCTGGCTTACCTCGCCTGGCGATCGAAACCGGTGTTTCGTTAGGATGGTCCCACTATACCGGAGACGGCGGTGCAATAATTGGCCTGGATCGCTATGGTGCATCGGCACCCTACCAGACCATCTATAGAGAGCTTGGCTTCACCGCTGAGAACATGGTGGAAAAGGCGAAGGGTCTATTAGGTGTTTAGATTAGGAGTAGGATGTCTCCAGATGTCAAAACGAATCCAAAATCTGGAGAGTTTGAATCCAAAGAACCGAGATGAATCCTAAAGAGGCCACAGCACGGCGCGCTCTGGAATATGTCAAAAGTGGCATGCGTCTCGGATTAGGGAGTGGATCTACCGCGGCCTTTTTTATAGATATGCTAGGTGTCAAGGTCAGTTCTGGTGAGCTGACAGGCATCGTGGGCGTGCCAACTTCAGTAGCCACAGCCGCGCGTGCCGCTGAATGGAACATACCCCTAACGACCTTAGGGGAGACTCCTAACTTGGACTTAGCGGTGGACGGTGCCGATGAAGTTGATCCTGCCTTGAACCTGATCAAAGGATTGGGGCGCGCCGCTTTGAGGGAGAAGATCGTCGAGAGCCGTGCTGATAAGTTTGTGGTCATCGTCGATCAGTCCAAGCTGGTCGACCAGCTCGGCCGAGGCCCCCTGCCTGTCGAGATCGTGCAGTTCGAGCACGAAACGCACATTCGCTGGCTGCGGACGCTGGGCTGCCGCGCAGAATTATGGCTCGAAGAGGACGAATCCCCCGTTATAACGGACAATGGAAATTACCTGGTGCGCTGCTGGTTCGAAGGTGGCGTCGGGGATGCATATGAATTAAGTGTAACGCTCTCCACCCAACCTGGCATTGTCGGACATGGCCTCTTTCTAGATATGGCAAATACCGTCATCGTAGCAGGCGATGAGGGGATCCAAATTCTCGAAAGAAAATTTTCGAGGTAATTCTGTTCATGAAAACCAAATTAGCTCCATCCATCCTGACAGCCGATTTCTCCAAATTAGGGGAGCAAGTGCGCGCAGCTATCAAATCGGGTGCGGAATTCATCCACATCGACGTGATGGACGGTCATTTCGTACCACCGATCACCATTGGACCGCTGATTGTCAGGTCGCTACGACCCATAGCTGACGAGACTGGCGTCACCCTGGATGTCCACCTGATGATCGAGAACCCCGATCAGCAGATCCCAGATTTCGCGAATGCAGGTGCGGATATCATTACCGTTCACGTCGAGGCGTGTGAAAACTTGAAGAGCACGCTCCAGCTCATCCGGAGTCTGAACGTTCGCCCAGGGGTGACGCTCAAACCTGAAACGCCTCTCAACGCCATCGAAGCGGTCCTCCCCGAGGTAGATCTCGTCCTGATCATGTCCGTCGAGCCCGGGTACGGGGGTCAATCCTACATCCCCAGCAGCACAGAGAAGATCGCCCGTTTACGCCAGATGCTGGACGAGCTCGGCCTTTCTCACGTAGAACTCGAAGTAGATGGTGGCATCAAAGCTCACAACATCAAAGAAATTGCTCAAGCGGGAGCGTCGGTACTGGTGGTGGGTTCGTCAGTCTACAATGATAAAAACAGTGTTGGAGAAAATATGACCGTTTTGAAAAAAGCATTGGCGTGATTTGGCTCTCTAGGAATTGCCGGGGTGATCCCCCAGATTTAGGGGTGAGTGGGGTGCTGAGCACTCCACTCACCCCCAAAATCTGGATAGTCCCACGACGTTTCCCAGAGACCCCGTGATTTATCAGCAATTAATTTAAATCTGTAAGGTATAATTGTTAAACGCGGTTCCGGCGAGGGACCGCGTTCTTGCGAACTCGAGGTCTGAAGTTTTTTCTAATGGAAAGGAATCAAGATGGCAAAGAAAGATAAAAAGGTCCGCGTGGCGATCATCGGGATCGGCAACTGTGCAAACGCCCTGGTGCAAGGGATCGAATACTATAAGAATGCGCCCGACGATGTCGAAATCCCAGGCCTAATGCACGCGGTTGTGGGCGGGTATCACGTACGAGATATCGAATTCACCGCGGCCATTGATGTTGTCACCAGCAAAGTTGGCCTCGACCTGAGCGAGGCGATTTGGGCAGACCCCAACAACACCACAAAATTTGCAGATGTGCCGCGCCTAGGTATCCCTGTTTCCCGAGGCATGACCCACGATGGGTTGGGTAAATACTTGCTTCAGCGTGTCGAAAAAGCACAGGGTCCTACAGACGATATCATCGGCATATTGAGGGATACCAAAACCGATGTGGTGATCAACTTTATGCCTGTGGGCGCTGAGATGGCCACCAAATGGTATGTTGAACAGACCCTAGAAGCGGGTTGTGCCTTTGTGAATGGTATTCCAGTTTTTATTGCAACGTCGCCATATTGGAGTAAACGCTTCGAAGAGAAGGGTCTCCCTGTGATCGGCGACGATATAAAGAGCCAGGTGGGGGCTACGATCACCCATCGCGTGCTAACCAACATCTTCAAAGATCGCGGTGTACATATCGACCGAATGTACCAGCTCAATTTCGGCGGCAATATGGATTTCTACAATATGCTGGAGCGCGAGCGCCTGGAATCCAAGAAGATCTCCAAAACTCAGGCGGTGACCAGCCAATTACCCTATGACATGGGTGAGGAAAATATCCACGTTGGCCCTAGCGATTACGTCCCCTGGCTAACCGACCGTAAGTGGTGCCATATCCGCATGGAGGGGCGCGCCTTTGGGGATGTTCCCTTGAATCTGGAGTTAAAACTGGAAGTCTGGGATTCGCCTAATTCGGCTGGGGTGATGATCGACGCGGTGCGTTGCGCTAAGATCGCTATGGATCGCGGCATCGGTGGCCCACTGATCGCCCCATCCGCGTATTTCATGAAATCCCCTCCCGAACAATTCACGGACGACGAAGCCCACCAGATGACGGAAGAATTCATCGTAGAGGTAAAATAATCCAATAATTTTTCATAAAAAGTGGGGGGGGGGTAGGCAGCCCCCCCTTTTTTTTGGTTTTGACATAAAAAAATGAAAAAAAAAAAAAAAATAAAAAT
>CAYWIC010000200.1:0-8285 GCA_964458115.1 uncultured Anaerolineales bacterium
TTGTTTTTCTCAGTTTACACTACTTATCAGCAACACCCAAGAGGGAGACCACCGATATTCGGGAAGCTGTCAAACTGCGTGACGCTATGGAACTCATCCAGGATAACGATTGGCTTTCTACCCGTTTGCTGTGCCATGGCTTCTAGGCAGACCAACGCTGTTTCTAGCAGCAACCGTTCGTTAGGCCGGTCATTTTCCATCTCTTTTGCCACCTTCTTGGCGGTGGTAATTATGGTCTCTTCTCGTGTTTGACCAGCAATAGACAACAAACGAGCCGCATTGAGAACTCCGCCAGACGACTCTATATGCTCTCCATCAGCTTCTATGAATGACTGGCTGATGGATGCCATCAGCCGGATAGCGAAGACGGATGGCACAGAGAGGTTGTCGGCCACATTGAAGTACACAGGTATCATGGACGAGCGTCGTTCGAAGATCTCATCTGCGAATCGTTGAGCGATCATGGTCTTGCCGATTCGCCGTGGCCCGACTAGCGCCATGTTTGCCCCATTCCCTTGTTGGATCAGGTCGGCATTACGGTGTAGCGCTGCCAGAATCTCATCTCGGTCAGTAAAGATCGCTCGTTCGCGTTCTTTGAGTAACATATGCGATGCCTCGCTCTAATTCTTGCTAACGTTTCAAAACACGCTCTGCAAAGCCAAAAGTGAGCCTGAGTAGATATTATGCCAATTGGCCTAACTTCATAGATTATAGTACGATTCCGGATATTATGCCACTTGGCCTAATTTTCAAGATAATCACAATTGCCTTCGAGTCGCGGTGGACCGGGGGGATAAGAAAAACCGCTCAACTCTGAAGTTATTGGCAGTCGATTTGACTTTGCTCTCAGACCTTCGGGTCGCTCTGCGGTTCCAATCCAGTGGAGTTCATACGATCAGGTATCGTCAGCATTCCATGACGATTTTGATTGCGAGAATTATCAATATCATAAGTAATATTTACGTGACTCATTGCACCCAATGGTGGTTTTTCTATGAAGAATCATAGGGAATGCGGTTAGCAATGATTTGATCTTATTGCAGGGGATAGAAACGTGCAATGTAATTTTCTAGTCTCGAAAAAGGTGATGGTAAAATAAGCTTGAAGAGAAGCTTAAAAACTAAATCGAATTGTAGACCGTCGGGTTAGCTCACAGCACAAGTTTTTCCGTCTAAGGTGCCTCCTACCGGACTGTAACTCATAACCCGAAGGTCCCAGGTTCGAATCCTTATTACAACAATCCAAGATATTAGAGTTACAAGGAGTCGCCTTTCCTGGTGCAGACGGGGTAAAAAGTATGGAACCAATCGACAGAATAGACACCAACCCAGCATTTTTATAGAGAGAATAGACACAATATACGCCTGTAAACTCAATGGAATCGATTTGAGCGATCGCTACGCCTTTGGCGGTTAGTTCGCCCTGGCACTCATGTGCCAGGATTGAGCGAGTGCGGTTGAATGGCGCACTCGCACTTAATCTTACCCGAGGAGCCTTAAGAGCGAGGCGGTTTTCCAAACCGCCATCGCCAAATTCATGCGCAGGGGCGCAGGAGATATCAAAAAAACCACCATTTTGTGACTCAATTGGTGGTTATTTGCTTTAATACTCTCGAAAGAGAGTGCCGTTTCGATAGCAGTACCCCCCAGAGGCGGGCATCTAGCAGGGGCTGGACAATTTCTATCGCCCCAATAATGGATAGGATAAGGCAAACAAGATGCTGCCCACAATGCACGTGGCGAAGGCCACGGGTAAACCCTTCTTCATCCACATTTTTGGAGTAATGGGTGTTTTGGTATCTTTCGACAGTGAGACGACAACAATATTGGCCGCGGTGCCAATAGGGGTAGCATTACCCCCAAAACCGGCCCCAAAGACCACCGCCCACCAAAGAGCTGTCACATTGATGCCTTTGGAAGCAAGTCCGTCCAAGAGGGTTATCATGGCGATGGTTATTGGCACGTTATCCACAAGCGCTCCGGTGATGGCCACAATCCACAGAATTACTATTCCTAGGAGTACAGGACTTGAACGCCCCAAAACAGCGAGCAATTCGGTGATTGGTTCAAATGCACCTGCCGCCTCTAACCCGCCCACGAGCATAAAGAGACCGATGAAAAAGAGGAGCACTGGCCAATCGATGCGTTTCAGTACCTCACGCACATTGGGCCGAACCCAAACCAGTGCCACAGCCGCACCAGTCATTGCGATGAATCCAGAGCTGAGATTTAACCTTTGCTGGAATAGAAACAGCATAATTGTAACAGCCAACACGATCAGTACACGCCGTACCGTTTGACGATCGTGAAGCGCTTCACCAGCATCGAGGGTCATTACAACTTCTGGATTGGCTGGCTTCTTAGAAAGTTCGTCTCTAAAGAGATAGCGCAGCATCACCAATGTGACCAACACCGCCACTGAAACGATCGGCATGGAATGTGTTAAGAAATCGGTGAAACTGTAACCCGAAGCCGCGGCGACAAGCACGCTGGCAGGGTCACCCACGGATGTACTTATATCGGCTGTATCGGAAAGGAGCGCCTGGGCCATCAGAATCGGCACCGGGCTTATATCTAGGAGTTCGGTGATCAATATGGTCACCGGTGCAACGAGGATGACTGTCGTCACATTGTCAAAGAACATCCCCACCAAAGCGGTGCCGCCACCGAGCAGCAACATCAATCGCCATGGGTCACCTTTGGAAAGTTGTCCAGCTTTGACCGCGACATACTGAAAAAATCCTGTTGGTTCCAGGATGGAAACCATGATCATCATGCCTAGCAGCAAGGCAAGTGCATTAAATTCGATGACTTCTAAAGCTCGGGTTTCTGTATAGAACCCCAGTATGAAGCCGGCACCGAGCATAGTTGCCCCCCCGGATATAGCAGCAATCGTGTGATCCAGTCTTTCAGTTAGGATGAAAAAAAGGGTGACGGCTACGATGGCAATTGCAACCGCGGAATCCATTATCATTCCTCCTGTTTTTGATGCTGGGAAAATATCCAGTCGGCGAGATATGCCCTACCAATATCTGCCCGGGAGGCGAGTCCCACCAGTTTTCCCTCGTTCACAACAAGCAAATCTGTTAAATTGTGGCTTTCCATCATCGAAAGGGCTCTGATCAGGGAACTGTCCTCCTCAACAGCTACCGGATTTTCCATGATATCTGCCACGGTCAGAACCTCAGCCTGTCTCAGATCCCCAGTGGAGGGTAAACGCTTGGCACCGAAATCCTTGACGAAATCGATGTTCGTAATAAGAGAGACGAAATCAGGAAGAAAGATCTGAATGATGTTGCGAATGTGAACTACGCCATCTAGCTTGCCCTCATCGTCGACTACAGGTAGCGTCCCGATTCGATTATCTACAATTAGAGTCGCAGCTTCTTTGACCATCATTTCTGGGTGCCCATAGATCACCTCTCGTTTCATACAACAAGTGATGTCAAGGTTGTGATCATCCATAATTATTCTCTCCCAGTTTCCTAATGATAATGAATGGGCTCATGCTTTTTGATGAAACCAAATAATTTTTAGTAACCCCCAAGGATTTGTTATTGAAGTATGGTTTATCAATAACGTCTAGAAAGGCCATTTGGTAATCTTTCTCCCTGCCTGATTTGAGTGCCTTTTTCTGAGCGTGAAGACCGCTATCACCATTTCGGGTGACACATAATACAGAACTCATCATTTCAACCTTTGCCTGTATTATCCAAGCTCTTTTAATTGTGCGTTATGGGCGTGGGTATTGAGATTGGGATAGGATTTATTATACCAGCCGAGAATCTGATAATAGCGTATTTTTTAAGGACCCAGGGCTTTTTTTCCCGATTGAAGTAACTTAATTTGTAGAAACAGTCTGTGACATTATTTTCTAATGGGAACCATTACAATTTCTTTATAGCAAAATCATTGGACACAATTGCATGTCGTTGTATAATTTTTGGTACAGATCAATGGGTGTGATGTTCACCCCTTTTGGCTTTGGTTTTAAGGAGGAGACCATGAACGAGAAGGATGAAAAGTATAACGAGAAAGAAATGGAAAAGCGTGATGAGAAATCGGCGGAGGAGAAGAGTTACGAGGAAAAATATCGCCGTGATCCGCTGGGGACCTTGGTTTGGGCCGTGATCCTGATTTGGGCAGGCGTGGTAATGCTGGCCAATAACTTTGGGATATTGGACCGCATCCGCATCCCATTTGCGGATTCATTCTCTGGGTTCCCCTTCTTTGGCGACGCCTGGCCGTTCTTCTTCCTGGGGGCTGGGGTGATCCTGCTCATAGAGGTTGCCATCCGCCTGACAGTGCCCGACTACCGCCGCCCCGTCATGGGGACCTTCATCTTGGCGATCGTCTTCTTTGGGGTTGGGTTGGGAAATTGGAATGTGATCTGGCCGCTGATCTTGATCGTGATTGGTTTGTCGATCCTGCTTCGGGGAGCATTCCGCAATCAAGAATAATCGTCTCAGCGAGAGATTCACTAACAAACCCCATGTGAAAGTATTTTTTGATCAGTGTCATCCTGAGCGAAGCGAAGGATCTGGAATAATGATCGGAGAGATCTTTCGCCCCTTTGGGGCTCAAAATGACAGACAAGATTTTAATGTTAGAAGTTACGCACTTGAAGCGGATATGGCTGGGAATAAGGGGTGGGGCGAAGCCCGCACCCCTTATTCCCAGAAATTTTCTCGCTGGATTGCGTAAGTCCTAATAGTTTCACACAAGTTCCTATTTCCAAAGAGAACACGGAGATTGCTGAGTATTCGCATAATAATTCACATACTCAGCGCTCTCCGCAGTAATTGAGGGGAAAACTATTTAAGCCTGGATTGTTATAAGCTGAGAATCTTGCCTGTATGGAGATGTTTTATTCTCTCACCCATGACGCTTTTCAACACCTGGTAAGCCTTTTGCCCTGTGCAGTGTCCCGTGTAATATTGTCCAACCCCATACGATAACAACTTGTTGCCCAGAGCTTCGATCTCTCGCTGGCTGCCGCCCATGGTGTTGAGCCTGGGAAATCCGATCAGATGAAATCCGCCGATCACGGCTTTGATGGGGACATCCTCGAACTGGTCGATCACTGTCTCGATCATGTTGAGAATGCCGTTGTGCGAGCAGCCAGAGAATACCACCAGGCCATTCTGCTCTCGTACTACGAGAATCAATTCGTGTCCGAAGTCATCCCTATGCCAGCGAGATCCGTCTTTTTCAAACAGGTAGCGGTTCCCCTCGGGATGGGGGTGGTTCTGCAATATTTGGGGCAAAATATAGACCCGGGGCAGAACCTCCTGAAAGTCTTGTACAAAAGCGAATCGCTCAGGGTATTCCCTCAATAGGTTTTTATCCAGGTCAATATATTTCCTCAAAAACCACGCTGCTCGTAAATTCAGTTCGCCTTTGGGAGCTTCCTTTAAATATATTTTGGCGTCAGGGTTGGATGCCAGGATATGCCTCAATCCACCCCCGTGGTCGTAGTGATGATGGGAAATAATGACCTCTTGGATATCACTTAAATCCAGACCCAGTTTTTCAGCATTGCGGGCGAAGGCGTCCGTAACACCGGTGTCGAAAAGTAGGCGCGTGTGATCGTATTCGATCAATAGCGATAGACCATGTTCTGCGGTGAGATGGTCCTGCCCAGTTGGGCAGGTATTTTCAATCAGCGTTGTGATTTTCATGGTTACAATTGCCCCAAGTTCAAACTCACAACCTCATTCCACCAGTAATACAACGGCGTCCACCACTGATCGCGACCGATGCAGCGGAAGTAGGGTGCTTTATGCGCCAAAATGAGATCGCCGATCTTGTAACGTGGCAGGATCGGCGTGGAGACCACCAGGCTGCCCATTTCGCCAGGGCGCATTTCGTGCAGCATTTTGACCCCTCGGCGAGTCTCCACTTCGAAAAAGAACAGATCGTAGTTGGGCACCCAGGCACGTTTTTCATCAAGCTGCTGGCCGAACATGCCCTCGGTTGCACCGTAGATTTCCCGGATCACAGCCTGGCGCCCGTACATGGCATTGAGAGCAGGTTGGTGTTTGGTGTTGATCCCAGGGGTGCTGCCCAAGGTCATAACTTGCGTGCTCCACAAATCTTTAGGGTAAATCCCATGGGCCTTTTTTAGGTGCTTGCCAAATTGCAGCGCGGTTGGTGCAACACCTCCCACCAAGGCGACATTTTGATCTTGGCATTTCTCGTAAGCCAGCTCGAAACGCGCTTCCCAGTCCTTCCAGGTTTTGCCCCCGCCCAGGGAGTCGATCTCTTCCTGGGTTGGTGCTGAGGTCACCGGCGTGGAGCGGGAGACGTGTTTCGTATAGATGCCGGAACTGTAACCGTATTCGATCTGGCGCCCGTTGATTTCCACTGTTCCCACCACTGATGGGAAGTTCAAGTTAAGATTGACCCCGGCCAGGATCTCGAATTTGCCACTATCGACTACGTAGTTCATCACCGCTCGCCCTGCGGAGGCGCGCATTTCCAAGTCGGTGGGGGTCATGGGGATGAATTTGGATTCCCCTTTGGTGGTGCCGCGTGTGATCGCCCAGCCGATGGGCTGCTCCCACAGCAGCAGATCGATCTCTCCACCCATAACGCGCTCGATGATGGCCTTATAGCCATTGCCGGTTTGGGGGTCTTCATAGGGGGTGATAGGAAATGCCCGACGGAAGTCATCCAGGGTCTCGATATGTTCGGCGCCGTGCTCTACGCCATACCCTGTTTTGGCATAATCCTGGATCAGATTGTTCAGAACCTTCTCTTGTGCTTCGGCCGGGTTGGCAAGGGCTTCATGCCAGGGTCTGAGCATATGCGTCAGCATCATCTTAGCAGCCTGAGGATCGATGTCCATATTGGGTTATTCCTTTCGATGGTTATTCGTTGGTTTGTAGGGTTTATCGCAATATTCGGTGAGCCCTTTCGGTAGATAGTCAAAGAGTAGCAAACTACACAATTCCAGTCAAGTGAAATATCTGACCTTCAGACAAAAGATCGGACAAAAATGCAAGAAAAAAGGGAACCTTTAGACTCAGGGTAACACACCCAAAAGGAGAAAAAAGGTTCCCATGGATAAGTTTACCCGCATTTCTGAATATACAGACCAACTTTTCAACGATTTCAAGACATCGCAACAGGCAAGTGAAATCATACAAGGTATTTTGGAAACCCGCTCACCCCGAATTAGCGACATAGCTTCGCGTATGGAAGGCAATGAAGCTGCCTGTTACAAAAGAGTTCAGCGATTTCTGCGTCAGAACGACCCTGGTCAGTCATTGAAGCTACTCTTCAATGAAGAAGCGGAGTTTGTGATTGGAGATCCGACTGAAATAGCGCGTCCAAATGCAAACAAGATCGAATATGTAGGCACGTTGATGGATGGGAAAACCAAAGGCTTTTGCATGTTGACTTTGGCAACGCCAGTGCGAGGCAGAGCTATCCCCTTTCATTTTCTGACCTATTCGTCTCGAACATTTGAAGACCAAATTAGCTCAAGAAACCTGGAACATTTCAAAGCTATTCAGGAAATCAAAACTTTGATTGGCAATCGGCCGATTGTTTTTGACAGGGAGTTTTCCTACTTGATGTTATTGAAGAGCCTGGTTGCCAGTGAAGTTCAGTTCGTGATCCGATTGAACATGGGAAGCAATCCGCCAAATTTCTACTACGATGCCGATCAAAAACTACAACTGCGCTTGGCCATTGCGCCACTCAACAAGCCCCAAATCTATCGTCAGGTTTATTACATGGGCGAAGTACCTTTGAATGTGATCGGTATTTGGCAGTATGGTTTCAAATCGCCCATCTGGATTATGACCAACCTCGAGCCAGAAGATGCCTTGAAGCTCTATTTCAAACGTATGAAGATCGAAATCTGCTTTCGTGATCTCAAAAGCCTGCTCAACATTGACAAAATCATGAACAAATCACAAACCTTACTCAACAGATTGATTGCTATGGTGATGTTGGCTTATTCAATCAGTATCGTGATTGGTGAAGCCATTCGTGATGTGCAGTATGCTGGCGTATCACCACAAGATTTCGACTTGCTTCAAGTGCCAATTGTTGAAAAACGTTCACGGTGGTATTTGTTTTCAGGACCATTCTTGTTTATCAAGCAGCGATACAGTTTGCCTGATGCAACATTAGCTCAAATCGCTGAGATTTCCTTGTTGGTCTTTACCAACTTGATCTTCGCCCTGAATGTCCGATCTCTTGTCCCAACATGAGAAATATCTGATCTTCGGACAAAAGATCGGACAAGTATACAAAAAATAAGGGAACCTCTAA
>CAYWIC010000201.1:0-8211 GCA_964458115.1 uncultured Anaerolineales bacterium
GCGAAATCGTTTCATCTGGCCTATTGCCTGAAACGGCAGACGAGAAATATCACCAGTACCTTGAAGAGAATCGGATCAGGCCTCAGCGTAGTATTAAACAGGACTTTGAATTAGAAAGTAAAGCATTGCATTATTTGAAATAGAGAGAGTTAAGAGATGTCTGCCAGTGTCCACCTGATTGGAATTGATCAGGGCACCCAAAGCACAAAGTCAGTTATCTATAATCATTTGGGAGAGGAAATCGCTTCCGCAATGCATCCGTTAGAGCTTAATCATTCACCGGAGGGTCTGATCACACAATCGCCGGAAGAAATTTATCACTCGGTAGTTATGTCGATAAAGAATGCTATGCGTGAAGCGGATATTTCCCCTGAGGATGTGGCCGCATTGTCTATCGATAGCCAAATATGCTCAATGGTAGGCATTGACGCAAATTGGCAACCAGCGTTTGATGTGATTTCACACCTTGATATTGCATCCAACAAAATCCGAGATGAAATTCTTCAGAATTTTGGCGAGCGCATCATTTCTCAAAATGGAAGCATGCCGTATATTGCAGCACGTTTGTTGTGG
This sequence comes from uncultured Anaerolineales bacterium, assembly GCA_964458115.1. GTDB lineage: Bacteria > Chloroflexota > Anaerolineae > Anaerolineales > UBA11858 > NIOZ-UU35. The sequence continues at coordinate 574 of CAYWIC010000201.1, forward strand.
TTGAAACAAGCAAAACCTGACCAATTTGAAAATGTGGCTCGAGTATTGTTAGTGGGCGCCTTTATCGGTGGAAAACTTTGCAATTTGAAAGCTGAGAGCGCATTTGTCGATGAAACTACCATGAATGTATTTGGATGGGGTAATTTACCAGAAGGGACATGGGATGTTGAACTTGCCAATTCATTGGGTATAAACCCGGAGATTAGCCCCGAAATAAGGAGTCCTAGCGAATTTATTGGCGCTTTACATGAAGATGCAGCTAAAAACTGCGATCTCCTATCAGGCACTCCGGTATTAGTTGGGACGGGCGATGCAGTTGCTGGTTGGTATGGGCTGGGGGCTAACCGACCAGGTTTGTTGGTCGATACATCAGGTACAGCGAATCATCTGTGTATCTGTGTCGACCAGTTCAAACCAGATCTCGCCGAAAGGATATTAAGCTATTATCCATCATTGACTCCAAATCTTGGTCATCAGATTGGTTTTACTGCGGGGACTGGCAGATCTCATAGTTGGTTTGTTGACCTGCTCAACTCATTTTCGACTCATCGCACACCAAACCAATCAAATATGGACGTCCATTATCGAGCCCTAGAAATGGAAGCAGCAGAAATCCCCCCAGGATCTGAGGGTGTGATGTTTGTCCCTCACTTTGGGGGGCGATTCTGCCCGTTACAACCGAATTTGCGCGGCGGTTGGCTTGGGCTAGAATGGCGACATACTCAAGCGAATTTGTATCGAGCCATCTTAGAATCCATTGCATACGAGTATAGTATTTATCTTCGAAAAGCCCGAGATCTTTACCCAAAGATGGATCTTGAGTGTATCTACAGCATAGGCGGAGGGGCGAAAAGTGATTTGTGGACTCAAATCAAAGCGGATGTTCTTGGTTTGCCCGTACGAGTGATTCCTGGAGCGAGCAATTTTGCAGCGCGAGGTTCTGCTATGTTGGCGGCTGTAGCAACTGGGAATGATCATATTGTTAAACCTGCATTACTGGAATATCAAGCGGTAGAGTTTGTCCCTAACCTCGAGCATCACCATTTTTATCAATCACAAGTAGATATTTATATGGAGTTCAATGAACAACTGAACCTTCTCTATCTGGAGCGAGAGCAAAGCCAGATTTTGTGAGTGCTAGGATGAATGGATCGCAGAAAAAGACATAATTAATGAAGAATATGAAACCAAAAAAAGTTCGATTATTCCAAAAAAGATTGTTTCGATCTAACCTCATATTGTTTCTGATGTCTTTTCCAGCCATTGTACAGATCGTTGTATTTAAATATCTTACTTTGCCGTTCTTGGTCATAGCCTTCAAGGACTTTAAACCCGCCCTTGGCATTTCCGGAAGTAAGTGGGTTGGTTTGAGTAATTTCAAATTCTTGTTTGGGATTACAAAAAAGGGTTGGGAAATCACCCGCAATACAATGGCATACAATGCAGTATTCATTTTTGTAGGAACATTGGTTTCCTTGTGTTTGGCTTTACTCATTGCTGAAGTTATTAAATCAGTTTGGAGTCGTTTTTATCAAACAGCCCTCTTTATGCCAAATTTCCTATCATGGGTTGTTGTTGGCTATGCCGGTTATGCGCTGTTCAGCACGAATAGCGGAATGATCAACGGAGTTTTGGGTTCCTTGGGATTCGAAGGAATTCAATGGTATCACAAGGTCGAAGCCTGGCCTTGGATTCTATTGCTCGCGAATACATGGAAAAATATAGGAGTTGCAACGCTGATCTATTTGGCCTCGATTATGGCAATCAATACAGAGTATTACGAGGTCTCAGAACTCGATGGCGCTAGTCGTTGGGATCAAATATGGCATATCACTCTGCCGTTGATTTCTCCGATGATCATTGTCATGGTGTTGCTCTCGATTGGGCGAATCCTGAATGCCGATTTCGGGCTATTTTATGAAGTGCCGCGTCTTTATCTGAATCCGCAATTGGTTGGGGTAACCGATGTTTTCGATACATTTGTGTATCGGGCACTGATAAATCTGGGACAGGTAGAAATGGCGACTGCAGCCAACTTATTCCAGTCAATCGTTGGTTTTGGGCTGATTTTGGTCGCCAATTGGGTTGTACGCAGGATCGACCCAGAAAGGGCACTGCTCTAAACTGAAAATGATGACAATGAACAAAGGTAAAAAAACAAAGAGTTTTCGGCGATCGAATAATCTCCGTAAGGCGCTAATCCATTTTGGATTATTTTTGGTGGTCCTGTTCTGTTTGTTGCCAGTGATGCTTATTATCTCAGGTTCGTTTACCAGCCAACAAGCCATCGAAGAATTTGGTTATCGCGTGTTGCCGCGACAAGCCACATTGAATGCGTACTCTTTCCTCCTTAAACAACCCCAAAAAATTCTACGCGCTTATGGCATCTCTGGGATCGTGACTTTTATTGGAACCATTTGCGGAACTCTGTTTACTGGCATGTTGGCCTACAGCCTATCTCGAAAAGATTTTGTCTTCCGAAAAATGTTATCTTTTCTGGTCTTTTTTACGCTGCTATTTAATGGTGGTATGGTCCCACTATATATCCTGGTAACAAATTATTTACATCTAAACAACACTATCTGGGCGCTGATCCTGCCGCTGATGATCAACCCATTTTTTGTGCTCGTCATGAGAACATTCTTTAATGAAATCCCACAGGATTATATCGACGCTGCCATGTTGGATGGTGCTGGAGAAATGGCGATCTTCTTCCGGGTGATTGTGCCTCTGGCAAAGCCTGCTTTTGCTACCATCGGAATGATGTATTTGTTGATTTTTTGGAATGATTGGTATTCAGCTCTTCTATTTATCACGGAACCTGAGCTCTACCCTCTGCAATTTATGCTTCACCAAGTTTTGGCTAATGTTCAATTCCTACAACAAAATATCCATAATGTTTCCAGCGTTGATCTGGCAAACTTAATGATCGAAACCATGCGTATGGCAATGGCAGTGGTCGCTGCTGGCCCAGTCACGCTGATCTTCTTGTACTTCCAAAAATACTTTGTGCGTGGACTGACTGTGGGAGGGCTAAAAGGATAGGAGTGGGAATGCCCAGATTTATTTTTATGCCATGTAATAAGGAGGTGTCTGGGAAAATTAAACATTTCAGAAATTCAATAACCGATAGATGAACTAAGAAAGGATGAAAAATGAAGAGAAAGAATTTTTTCCTTAAACTTGCTCTGAGCTCATTTGTAGTAGTCGCATTTGCAATTTCGGGATTACAGGCTACTGCTGCATTTTCCGGAGAAGCCGCTGAAACGGAGCCAGCAACAGTCCGCTATACGTACATGGTGCCATTTGTGTCGGAGCGAAGTGATCAAGTTGAAACAAGGTTGAACGAGCTGGTCCAAGCTAAATATCCCTGGTTGACGGTAGAGCTGGATCCTATCAGCCAGGGTGATTACGCTGAACGGATTTCTCTAATGTTTTCCAGTGCTGCTGAATGTGATGCGGTGTATACACCCAAATGGCTAGCTGGAATCTACAATACTCGCGTTGCTAATGGCGATTTAATGGCATTGAACACGCTGCTTGAGTCCGCGCCTGATCTAAAGGCAACGATTCCGGATCTAGCCTGGACTGGGACCATGGTTGGGGATTCGATCTACGCCGTTCCTGGCAACCAGCTCAATGTTGCTGTTTCTGGCATCAGCATTATGGAGCCAATCTTGGAGAAATATCCTTTAGATTGGGACAGCATCGAAAAGGTGGAAGACATAGAACCCTGGTTGGAGGAAGTTTTTGCAAATGAAGACTTGCTCGGATTTGGCTACCTGGAAAACTGGTACCGACCTGACCTGTATGGATATGATTCGATTGATACTGGCTTAGGCGGTGCGCTTTTCTCGACCCCAGGAATTTTGGGAGTGCATTATACCGATGAAACTCGCCAAGTAATCAATATGTTGGCTATTCCAGAGTTTGAGAATTATCTGGATCGCGCTCGGCGCTGGAACGAATTGGGGTATGCGCCTTCCGAGATGGATCCTGAAGTATTTGTACACCTGATCGAGATGAAGTATATCGCCCAGATGAACTACGCTCAGCCACATGACTGGTGGGTATCCAACTATGGCATTCCGGCACTGTCCGGCAAAGCATTAGCTCCGCCATTTTATGCCAACTTCCGTGTTGGACAAAATTCCACCGGAATTTGTGCGACTAGCCAGAACAGTGAAGCATCGATCATCTTCTTGGAATTGCTCAACACGGACAAGGATATCTTCAATACTCTTCTCTATGGTGTTGAGGGTGAGGACTGGGTTTGGGTTGATCAAGATGCCAATCTGATTGCTCGCCCCGAAGGTTATGATGACTATACTGGTTATGCCGGAATCGATTGGGTGCTGGGGAATCAATTCATGGCCTATTATCGGGAGCCACGTTGGGCAGAGAACGATGTTTGGGGCCTGGAATCCGCCCTCAATGAGAGCGCGACGCCTTCTGTAATGCTTGGGTTTAGCTTTGACCGAACACCTGTTGAGGCCGAGATTGCTCAGGTAATCGCAGTTTTGGATGAATATGCTGCTCCGCTTGTTTATGGCTGGGTTGAAGATTGGGATACGGGTCTCGCCGACCTTTTGACTATGCTTGATCAAGCTGGCTTGGGTGTGATACAAGCCGAAATGCAGAGCCAGGTTGATAGTTGGGCTGCTGAACAGTAAAGAATAGCATCAACGAGCTATCTGTTTGCAACATGAATTACACCTTCCCCGGTATGGAGACCCATTCGCCGAGGAAGGTGTTCTTATTTGCGATGGTTCTTTTGGAAATGCAAGGTAAATCCTCCTTAACTGGAAAGTTCAATGGCGATTCCCAAAATGCCTGGGCATTGACTACTGTTTATTTATCGAAATGAGCTAGAATATCAAGATGCATCAAAATAGCTACCCATCACGTGCAGATTTCAGCCCAAAGGTTAGAAATATTCTTAATGAACTTAGTCTGAGAGAAAAAGTTGCCCAGCTAGATATGGCGCTTACGACGAATTTGCCACGCTTTGCTGGCATTACTCCGGATGAGTATTTCGCGGTTCTTGAACAGAAAGGCACCTCACCTGAAATCATAGATATTCTGAGTAATCTTGAGAAGTTTGAGATATGCGATGACCAGGGAAATTTCAATCTTGAGCGCGCTGAAGAATTGCTCAATGAGAATTCCTTTGGGTCGATTTGGGGATTGACTCAGAGTGGCAATCCTGCACAAAACCATGAAAATGCTCACCGATTGCAAGAGATCGCGCGTTCACGAAGCACATCGAAGATTCCCCTTTTGATCGTCGAAGAAGGATTACATGGATATCTAGCCCGTGAATCAACAATATTTCCCCAATCGATTGCCCTTGCGGCAAGTTTTGACCCATCTCTCGTGGAAGAAATTGGATTTGCCATTGGGCAAGAAGCTCGCATGAGAGGGGCAAATGCCCTTTTTTCACCTGTTCTTGACCTGGCATTAGATTCCCGATGGGGGCGCTCAGAGGAGACATTTGGTGCCGACCCATACATTGTGCTAGCCACGGGGGCGGCGATGGTGCGCGGTCTGCGCAGAGCCGGAATAGCCCCAATCGCGAAACATTTTTGTGGGCATGGCAGCGTAAGAGGCGGGCGCGATAGCAACGACAATGCCCTTTCAATTCGAGAATTGCGCACTCTCCATCTTCCTGCATTCAAGGCCGCGATTGATGCTGGAGCGCTTGGCATCATGTCTGCCTATAACGCAATCGATGGTATTCCATGTACGGCAAATTCCTTCCTTCTAAAGAAAATTCTCAGAGAAGAATGGGGATTTAAAGGACTCACGATCAGTGATGCTGGTTCGATCGAGGATTTGCATCGCAAATATGTTATTGCGGATGACTTTAGAATGGCGTGCAAGATAGCCTTCCTGGCCGGATTAGAGGTCCATAATAATGGCCCAAATTTCCAAGAAGCATTGCTGGAACTTCTGGAAGAGGGATCAATAATGCGCGAGGAACTTGATATCGCTGTAGGACATGTCCTTTTTGTCAAAGAGCAACTGGGTCTGCTCGAAATTGAACAACCCAATCAGTCTTTCAATCAAAATGATTGGCTGAAATTACGTAGAGCGAACAAACACCTGGCGGAGCAAGCTTCCCAGAGCTGTCTTACCCTCCTGAAAAATGAAGCCGGAATTTTGCCCATCACGCCAACAGAGTATTCTCACATCCTAGTCTGCGGACCGCTCGCTGGGGATGGACGCGCGCTGTTGGGGGATTATTGTTTAGAAAGTGTGCGGGTGGGAAATATTTACGATGAGATCTGTAAGGTTTTTCCAGAAGGCATAAAGATAAGTTTCTCCCCTGGTTGCCCCCCGGGCATCGGAGGCGAGAAAATGATCGACACCAAGGATGAATCTGACCTTGATGCGACCCTGGCGCTCGCAATCGAAGCTGATTTGGTCATCATCGTTGTTGGAGAAAGTTCTGGATTTGGGGTCAACGCTCTTTCTGGAGAGGGATGCGACCGAGCCTCTATTGAGCTCCCGAAGCCTCAACGCAGCCTCATTCAATGCTTAGCAGAGAGCGGAAAGCCGCTTATTGGCGTTGTCATAACGGGCCGAGCATTAGCGCTGGAGAACGAAGTTGAGGAATTGGACGCGCTCCTTTATTGCTTGTTCCCAGGTGAAGCGGGTGCAGCCGCAATTGCAAAAACATTGATAGGAGAATTGACTCCTCAGGGACACCTTCCATTTGATCTTCCACGTCATAGTGGACAATTGCCTCTTTACTATCATCAATACCCATCTGGGCGTTCCAGAGATTATTGCGATTTGCCAGGAACACCTCTTTATCCATTTGGCTATGGAATGAGTTATACCAGATTTGATCTCTATGATCTGCAAATCGATGTAGTGGAGGCAGCACCTCAGCCCGAAGTCAACGTCTTCGTGAGGGTGGGAAACACCGGTGAAAATGATGGCCCGGTTCTGGTGCAAATTTATTGTCGAGATATCGTTTCGAGCGTACTGACCCCGGAGAGAAAACTGTGTGCATTTGAAAAGAAATGGCTCGAGGTACATGAAGAATGTCGCCTTGAGTTTCAGCTTGGATTTGATGCCTTTGCACTTCTCAACTCTGATCATTCCTGGGAAGTAGAACCAGGAGAGTTCGAAATTTCGGCTGCTTTCTCGGCTGATGATATGGCAATTGCGAGGAGCATTTATTTATAATTCTTGAGGGTCCATTGGGGATATCCTTCTCCCTAGGTTGTTACTTTTTGATTAGACCCTGCGACTAAAGGGGTAGAAATCAAGAAACCAATCATTTCAAAAGGAGAACAACATGAACAAGCACACTCGAATATCTCACAAAGCACTCCCCCTACTGGCGATCCTGGCCCTCTCGATCAGCTCGATTGCAGCAGCAGCACCGGGAGCCTTCACCGCCGACGTGGCCGTGACCGACATCTTCCCCGGCAACCAGCCCCATGGCCAGTTCCATGTGCGCATCACCAACCACGGACCAGGCACCCTGCACAACGTGCACGCCGACATCTTCTGCGGCTACGACAGCCAGGATGTCAACAATGGCATGAAAGGCCCCAGCCAGCAACGGCAGTTCGGCGTCACCCTGAACCTGAGCCCAGGGCAGCAACAGGAGTTCGCCACCGG
>CAYWIC010000202.1:0-8100 GCA_964458115.1 uncultured Anaerolineales bacterium
TCGGCTCGCAGTCCGGGACCAGCCTCCTCCGTCGAAGCCTGTCATCCCCGAACGCCCACATTATAGCACAAATGATCGACTAAGAACGTTGCGAGTATCGAAATTTCGTTAGAATTCTAATCGATTCACTACAATCTGGACCGAACCACCCATATTTTATGGGGGCGTGATATACTTCCCCTTTATGAAGAGTAACCAAATTTGCCAGGTGGGGTTATGTTAAGCACAATTGCAAACAAGGAGTCGGAAGAACAACCAGGATCTGAGCAGCGGTTCAATCAGCTCAGTGATGATGAAGTTGTTGCCCAAGCCTCTGGTGGAGATCGGGAGGCTTTCGGTGAGCTTTACGACCGTTATGTAAAGCGCATTTACAACTACATCTACTTCCGCACGAATAACCCTTTCGATGCAGAGGACCTCACCGAGCGAGTTTTCTTTCGGGCGATCCGCCACATCGAGAATTATGAGAACCGCGGTTTGCCCATTTCAGCCTGGCTCTACCGCATTGCTCACAACTTGGTTGCAAACTGGTATCGTGATAACAGCCGCCGTCAGGAGATACCCCTGGATACATTCGATTTCACCTTGCAATATCAGGGTGAACATCCCGAGGTGGCAGTGCTTAAATCTGAAGAGAAAGAGGATCTTCTACAAGTGATACGTCAATTGCCGGAAGATCGTCAACAGTTGCTTATCTTGAAATTTGTCGAGAGTATGACCAATGCTGAGATTGGCCAGATCATGGACCGAACCGAAGGCGCGATCAAAAGTCTTTACCATCGAACTTTGATGTCTTTACGAGAAGAGTACAACCTGGAATAACGAAATTTTGTTAAGGAAATGAGATGTTGAGAATTGTAATCGATACTGCTGGAGATATCCCTGCTGAATGGGTGAACGAATATGACATCCAGATGATCCCGATCAATATCCATTTTGGAGAAGAGACCTACCTCCAAGGTGTTGATTTGGACAATGAGGGTTTCTATAACCTTGTCGATGAGTCTGGAACGATTCCAAAAACCAGCCAGCCCACCCCCCAACAGTTTGTGGAGTTCTATCGCCAGATCGCAGACCCAGGTGATACGATCCTATCGATCCATGTCACCGGGAAGCTCTCTGGGACATTTGCCTCGGCTGAGTTGGCCGCCCGCGAACTCGAAGGTGAATATCATGTGATCCCCTTCGATTCTGCAGCAGGATCTGCTGCTCAAGGGTATATGGTTAAGGAGGCGCGTCTGCTTGAGCGCTCTGGAGCATCCTTGCAGGTAATTCTAGACCGCCTGGAATATATTCGCTCGAAAATTCAGGTAATTCTCACGCTGGACACATTAGATTATGCCCGCATGAGCGGCCGTGTGGGGACGATGCAGGCTGCCCTGGCCTCACTTTTGAACGTCAAGCCGATTGTGCTGCTGGAAGATGGCATCCTGGATATGTCTGATAAAGTCCGAACTCGCAGCAAATCCTTAGACCAAGTGCTGGATATGATCAAAGAGAGACTAGGTGATCGGCCCGCCAATGTAGCTGTGGTTCAAGCGCGCGACCCCCAAGCCGGACAAACCCTGCTCGAGAAGGTCCGCCAATCAATTAATTGCGATTCACTAATCATGACGGAACTGTCCATTGGTATTGCTGCCAATTTAGGACCTGGAACTGTCGGGATTATTGGTTACCCTGTCGATAATGGATAGGGAGGTGTGAAATGAAATGGTTTAAACGTAAACAAAAAGATATTGACCTGCACAAAATTGAGAGCCGACTGGCAGATACGATGCGTCCGGTAGCTCCTCGGCAAGAGTTTGTCGATGACCTACGCAGCCGTTTGATGGCGCATCGGTCGCTATCCGCTCAAGACATCATTATCCAGAATAAACAAGCTGTACCACGAGGTTGGATCGTTGCTGGCGGCGTGGTTGGCAGCCTGCTGATGTTGATCGTCAGCATCCGAGGGCTGCTATCCATTGCTGGGTTGATCAGTCTGTTTGTGCAGCAGAGAAGGCAGCCTGCCACACAACCGGCTCACTAATGAAAGTTTCCCAAAAAGAAGCGGGAGTGCGTAGCACACCCGCTTCTTTTTGGGGGATATATTCATAGGAACGTTTACCGGGTGTGATGTAATTTATATTTTTATAAGGTTTGATTTGATCGGAGATATAGCCTACCAATTGATGACCTGATTCGTGCATCAGGGTATCGTGGTTGAAATCGTTCAGCTTGACCATGCTTGCCAGACAGGGGAAGTGATGGTGCAGCAGTCCAGCTTTTTCTTCGACTTCGTCGACAGAAAGGCCAATGATGTTTTCTGACACATAACGTGCGCAGCCGCAGGCCGCATCGCGCTGCACCTCGGTGGCAGAAATCGTTCTGGTATCAGGATCAACCTGAACGTTGATCTCAGGTTTCCCAAAATATCGGGCAAATTCAGCAATCAGTGGATCATCATAAGTCACGCGATCACGGCGGGTGATACCAAAATCTGACTCTGTTAACGAGCAAAGCGGCTTTGGGGTCGCGCAGGTTACATCGATCCTTTCCAGCCAGCCAATCAACTGACGTGCCAGGCCGCGCGGCAGCCAGGTTTCGTCATCCACGGCAACCATCACTGCAGTTGCGCCCGTCAATTGAGCAATTTCTGGTAGCAGTTCAGCCACACCTTTGTGTTCAGCGAAAGAAAGGATCAATTCTGACGAGGGTAAGACTTCAGGAATGTAGTCTTCAGGATAGTCGATAACTGGGGGGAGGAATGCTGGAGCTTGCCATGTCTCGATGTGCCAGGTCTCAGGGCCATGCTGCCGGATGTTTTCGACATGTCTTTCCCCATATTCACCACTAATGATTGCCAAGATGCGCATGATTGTTTGCTCCGTTGTACCGTTAATAATAAAGAGAAGTTGGGCATATTTTACTTCATTATGGCCATTTCGATGATGGCAAATACAATCCACGGGCGATCAGCAAGTTGTCCAGGCAGGAATATCGGCATGTTTTCAGAGTCATAACTGGCATTGATGGCATTACCCTGTTGGGATAAGTTTACTCGTACCCAGGGAACACCGCCTGCGACCGCTGCGTTGACAATATCGCTGGTGTGTTTGTTGTGATACCAGGCTGGTCCACCTCCTGTCCACCCTTCAGGGTGGTTGTAGGTTGTGATTTCGACTTCATTTTCAGGAGGTTGGGCATGATCCCAGGTGGCTTGCAGCCTTAGGTAATAGCCGCGAAAATCACCGATGAAGTTGATCGCTTCCCGCTCTGACCACCATGCGAGATTCTCAGCTGAATCATCCTGCCAGGTAGCCAGGCGACCGAAGATCTCTTTCACGGTCTCATATTTCTTCAGATCCCCAGCCAAGAAACGCGGTCCATGGCAAGTGACAAAACTATAGGGTGGACCTTCCCCATCGACAAGGTATTTAATTGGAATTTCTGGGTGCCGGGCGACGCAACCAGCTGCCATGGTGATGCCATAGGACTGCGAAGCGATGCCCACATTATTTGCGATCACATACGGTAATTCCATGACATATTGGGCGATCGCACACAGGCCATCTTGCTGACGATAGCCATTGAAATCTTCTTCCCCCTCCGAGCGGATGTCATCGGGCGTGTCATCGACGCGCCCCTCGGCGTTGAAGGTCACAACCACCATGCCCGAACCTGCCAGGAGTTTTGCTTCCTGGCCGAGCGCCAGCATGCGGCCAGGGTTGATTCCGCCAGGGACGAGTATCACCCCAGGGAAACACAAATCAGCATAAATTGCTGGGTCTGGGCGGCGGATCATAGCATAGATGCGATTCCCGGATGGCGCGACGATATCAAATTCTTCTACAATCGTAATGTATGCATCTTTCTCTGGTTTTTCGGTCGGTAGGGTTGGTATGCAGGCGTTTTCAGGAGTAGTTATAACGACTGTCTCTGCTCCTGCAAGCTCTTCATTTGGTGTGAATAAATTGCACGCAATGGTGGAAACAAGCATGATGATGAGGCTTGTGAAAATGGTTGGAATACGCACGTTATTCTCCTTTTCATGAGATAGACGCGACAGAATTCGCCGTGAATCTGTCATTATTCTTGGGACACGGCGAATTCAAAGGGATGCGCACTATTTATATTGTGTTTCTAATTAGGGGGAGTAATAATCATCATCATCATCATCCGACCCAGGAGCAGCTGTGGGGGCCCAGTCTGGGGCATCGTCGTAAAACTCATCATCGGTCAGCTGTACTAGATCGGTTCCGTCGACGTTGATGATCCACAGGTCTGGATTGCCACTTCGATCAGAGTGAAAGACAATCTTTTCCCCATCAGGAGACCATGCTGGATTGTTATCGAAATCATCATCTTCCGTTAGCTGGAAAATGCTATCAAGTGCTCCATCTCTGTCGATAATGAACAAATCCGTAGATTGTGCTGCATTGACTTGGGTGAATGCAATGCGCTCACTATCTGGAGACCATTCGGCGTTGATGATGGGAGTGCTGGTTTCTGTCAATTGAACAAGATCCGTGCCATCGGCATTCATCAAGAATATCTCGAAGTTGCCTGTTCTCGCAGAGATAAACATAATCTGGCTTCCGTCTGGCGACCAGCGAGGATTAAAATCAATTTGCTCCGGGAGATCCACAAGTTCGACCAGATTCTCACCAGTGATGTCCATCTTATAAATATCGGGGGTGTCTTGCGGCTCATTGTCGTGATCCGATTGGAACACGATCTGGGTTCCATCTGGCGACCAATCCGCATTATTGCTGCGGAAATCTGTGATTTGGGTGAGCTCAGTTCCATCGGCGTAGATGGTGTACAGGTTCCAATCCCCAGGCACTGCAAAGAGTACCTGTGATCGATCTGGTGACCAATTGGGTATGACATTGCCATCGAAGCCAGTTTCAATCGGGGTAATCTCCAATGTGTCGGTATCGATGATGTATAAGCCAAGGACATTAGGGTCTTCCCCGCGCGTCGATGTGAAAACAATCAGAGACGCCATCTCCTCAGGCGATTCGGGTGGGGTGTCCGATTGCATGGGTGAGGATAGGATTGCGCCTATCATGGACAGAATGAGTAGAACTTGGATCTTCATGTTTCTCTCCTTTAGGTATCGCTTACATGATGAATCTAAGTCAATATGATTGTCACCCTGCGATGTATTTACAGTGAGATGGTGAATGAAAAAAAAGTTGTATTTGCGAAAACGCGCATTCTCTAGTATAAAGAAATCTGAACAAAACTCAATACCCCTAGGGAGCTAATCGGAAAATCTATGATCCAAAATACCTTTCCTCGCATTCGTGTTCAGGGTACCGCCTTCGAGCGTGGCTGTCAGTATGGTGAAAAGGCTTCATCTCGAATCCAACGCAATATAGAAATTTATTCGGAGATGTTTGCTCATTATGCAGGTTGGAATTGGAATCAAGCAAAATCTCATGCGCTGATATTTGAATCCGCGATTGCTGAATATCGTCCTCATTTCCTCGATGAAATGCGCGGTATCGCAGAAGGTGCTGGTGTAAGTTACGAGGATATCTTGACTTTGAATGTTCGCACCGAAATCCGCAATTATGCCATTGCCAAGAGCGCGCCTGGAGAATGTTCTTCCTTTGTGATCTTGCCTCCCGTATCTGAGGGCGGAAGAACACTCATTGGCCAGAATTGGGATTGGGTAGTGCCCGTTTCTGAGACCGTTGTCGTCCTGGAAGTTGAGGCTGAGGATGTGCCCAATTTCGTAACCGTAGTCGAGGCAGGATTGCTGGCCAAGACGGGTATGAATTCCGCCGGGATCGGGATGACCACCAATGCCCTGCATTCGGATTTGGAATCGAGCGCGGTATCTGGAGTCCCCTACCATGTAATATTACGAGCGATCTTGGAGAGTGAGTCCTTCTCCGATGTGATCGCCGCGGTCAATGGACCCCCACGGGCTTCTTCTGCAAATTACACCATTGCTCACCGAGATGGGGAGGCCTTCAACGCAGAAACCGCGCCAGGCGATTTCACGCGTGCGTATATTCATTTTCCAGAAGAAGATTTCTACGCGCACACAAACCATTATCTTAGTGAAGGTATCGATTTCAAGGATGTGGGTGTTTGGCACGGACCGGGCAGTCTTGTACGTTATCGCCGGTTGAGTCGATTTTTGAAGACCCATAAAGAGCCGTTTACTGTGCCCGACCTTCAAGGTGCCTTATCTGATCATTTTAATTTCCCTAATTCTATTTGCTCACATCCTGATCCCCAGGAGCCAGTGCAAGAGCATTTTAAAACAGTGACAGCGGTTATCATGGATTTGAACAATGCCACGTTATGGCTCGCAGCAGACAATCCCTGTCAAGCCCCATTTGACGAACTATCCTATAAAGAATTATTAGGGCTCTAGAGAAATAGGTAGGCGGAATGGGGAGCAACCTTCCCAGGAACACCCACCACTTAATTGTAATTTATAATTTATGCGGCATATTTTCATGATGATAAGATGAGTTTCAGAGTGTTGCCGAATCCAAAGATATCATCTATACTTGGTGAATAATCTGAAAGGAGGAACATATGGCTTACAGTCACCAAAACTCAAAAGGCGTTACGTACTACCTACATTCCCGAGTTACTCAGTTGAAAGGTGGTCGTGAGCAGACAATTTATTTCTTTGCCAAAACAATCAAAGAAGGCGCTCTTGACGCGGTTCCTGATGCCTATATGGTATCGGAAACAAAGAATGGTCTGCCTGTACTAAAGAAGAAGCAGTAAGTCTTATATTCAGATTACCTAAGGAAACAAGGAGCCCTCTGAAACCAGAGGGCTCCTTGTTTTTTGAATTAAAAGCAAATCGGGTTAGCTGTTCTTCGCAGCTTCGAGGGCGGCTTTGATCTGTGAGAAGTGGCTGCGAGTATGTAGGGCAAAACCTTGCTCATCAACGTTGGCTGTCAGGGCCATCAGACGGCGTTTATCAGCGACAAAATCCTCTGGTAAGGCTTTGATCGCAGCGACCGTGATGGCTTCGCAGCGTTTGAGTTCGGCGATCAATTCAGCGAGGGGATAGGCATTGGCAATGGCGGCGTGCATCCCGAGATCATTGGAAAAGCCTCCCGTGCGATAATTTCCAATAAAGCAGGTGATCGCTAGGTGCAGCCAGCGCTCGGAGTAGATCAGGTGGGCCAGGACCTCTTTGGCGCTCCACTCCTCTTCACTGGGTCGTGCAGAGGCTTGCTCATCCGTGATCCCCTCGAAGAGGGCATCCAGTTCCTGGTTGACTGCTTCATAAACCTTGGCAGTTCGCTCGGCTAATTCATCTCCTGATCCGGGCAGCTCAGGTTTGGGACGTCCGGAAAGCTCCATATCGACGGTATGCTTTTCGCCACCGCGATAAAAAACGACTTCAACCACATCACCAGCTTTCCTCCCAGCCAGGGCCAACCCAAAATCTGGGAAAATATTAAGTTCGTGGCCTCCGATGCTGAAGATGACATCATCCCCTTGAAGGCCACAGGCTTCTGCCCCCATGCCAGCGACCACATCAGAGATCTTCGCCCCAGACTTTACTGGTAGCCCCAGCTCTTCGATCATCTCATCATCAACGAGACCGGCAGGCAGCACGCCCAACATCGGTTGATCGTAGATACGCTTGTCATAGCCGGTTTCACAGACTGATTTTAGATTGGCTAGGGCTGTTCCCCAGCCTTCCGAGATCTGTTTTTTGGTTTTTTTCCAGGCTTTGCCCTTGCCGATCCCTTTGTGGGTGACAGTCACCTGAGTTACACCGTCTTCTTCCGCAAGCGCAACGTTAACTTTTGTTGGCGCGGGTTCATCAAGGCCAAACCAGGTGAATGCGATGCGTTTGTCCTCTTTGAGCTTTGTAAAAAGTCCACTGGCGTAATAGCCTTCATTCCACCAGGCATAGAACCGACCTCCTTTTCGGGCATCTGCCTCGGCGGAATTTGCAAACCAGCTCTCCAAGGCCACCGATCCCGTAAAGGCTTGATAGATTTGTTTTACAGGGGCTGCTACACTTAAATTAAATTCCAACGAACGCTTATCAGACATGCTCTTTCTCCTTTGAATCTAAGCGGGTACATTCCCCGCAGCTTGCTGCGAAACAATAGAGTAAGA
>CAYWIC010000203.1:0-7953 GCA_964458115.1 uncultured Anaerolineales bacterium
AAAGTATTATAATATCCGTTTAAGCCGGAAGATGTTACCACAGTTTAGATTCTCTTTCAAGCGAGCGAATATATGACAAACGAAACCACTCAAACAGGAAGCATCCATGTTTCTCCACAAGCCATTGCTACGATTGCCTACCAATCAGCCTTGCAATCGTATGGTGTGGTGGGGATGGCCTCGAAAAGCGCTGTCGATGGGATCGCATCCATATTAATCAAAGATCCAACGCACGGCGTTGAGGTGCAGTTCACGGGAGAACATATCAATATCGATATGTATATCATCATCCAATATGGTACACGGATCAAATCTGTGGCAACTAGCGTCGCCAATACGGTACGCTTTCATGTAGAAAAAGCATTGGGGGTACCGCTAAACGAGATTAACGTTCACGTTCAAGGCTTAAAAATCAGCGATTTTGATGATTAAGAGAGACATTTGGGTTGGATCACCCTTTATCAGTTTTTTGATTCAACCCTCGATTGTTATTATTAGGAGCAATTATTCATGACTACGCCCCCTCAGCCAGAAGCACCGTCAGAATTCATAGAGAAGATACGCCAACAACCGATCGATGGACTTGCGTTGAAAAACCTGGCCGCAGCAGGGTTGACCTGGCTTCGAACGAACCAAGAGTTGGTCAACGCGCTGAATGTTTTTCCCGTTCCCGATGGTGATACCGGCACCAATATGGTGCTGACCATGCAATCAGCCTACGATGAAATCGAGCATTCTCCTGAAGATCATGTCGGTAAACTCGCCAATGAATTAGCGCAAGGGGCGCTCATGGGAGCACGAGGTAACTCAGGCGTGATCCTTTCACAACTCTGGCGAGGTTTTGCGCGCGCCTTGGAAGGGCAGCAAATCGTTGACGGAGCAATATTGGCCAAGGCGTTTGAAGTTGCTAGTGAAACAGCCTATAAAGGTGTTGTGCGACCCGTTGAAGGGACGATCTTAACGGTATCCAAAGATATCGCTGCCGCTGCTGAAGCAGCCCTGGAAACGACCCAAGACCCTTTTGAGATCCTCGAACTGGTTGTTGAAGAGGCTGATGCATCCGTCGAGAGAACCCCAGAGCTTTTAGATGTGCTCAAAGACGCTGGGGTTGTCGATTCTGGCGGGAAGGGCCTTTACTTCATCATTGAAGGGATGCTACGCTTTTCGAAGGGCATGTCACTGGATACGGCAGTTGCCACAGTGAAGCCGCTCGCAGCGCTCAACCTCGATGACGCCATGCAGACCGTCGAGCCGGGGCAAGATTTCGAGGTCGTAGTCGATTTCCGGCCCAATGAATCGTTGAATCTCGAACATTACTTCGATGCCCTCGAAGGAATGGGGACATCCATTCAGATTGGTGAGGGCGATGGCATGTACCGCATGCACATCCATGTGCCCACAGAAAAGCGCTATGAGCCGATCGACTACACCATGAACATCGGCACCATCACCAAAGTGCACATCGAGAACCTGATCGCTCAAATGGATGAAATCGAGCGCAAGAGAGAAGATCAGCCCCTGAAATTGGCACCAGTAGAGCCCGGCCAAATCGCCGTAGTAACGGTCTCTCCAGGACGCGGCTTTTCCAATGTCTTCGCCAGCCTCGGAGCCGCTGCCATTGTCGAGGGCGGCCAGACCATGAACCCTAGCACACAAGATATCCTGGCTGCTTTCGAAAATCTACCTACCGACAAAGTCATCATCCTGCCCAACAATAAGAATATCATCATGGCTGCCGAAGCTGCCACTGAAGTGACCGTCAAACAGACCGCCGTTATTCCCAGCCGCACGATTCCGCAAGGACTCAGTGCGATATTGCGCCTGATACCTGATGGGGAGTTCGAAAATGTCGTCAAGGACATGACCTCTGCCCTTGAAGATATCGAAACCGGCGAGATCACCACCGCTACTCGCAGTGTCGAAATCGATGGCGTTGAAGTGCAAGAGGGTGAAATCATCGTTTTACTTAATGGCAAACTTGTCCTCTCCTCTGACAGCCTCCAAGAGGCCTGTATGCAATTTCTGGAAAAATGCCAGGCAGACGAATACGAATTGATCACCATGTTCTACGGCACAGACATTTCCAAAGCAGAAGCCTTCCGAATTGCTGATTTGATCCGAGAAGCCTACCCCGATCATGAGATCGAAGTCCAGGATGGAGGTCAGCCGCACTATCAGTTCATCGTTTCCGTCGAGTAACTATAAACACGCAGGATGCAGGCGTGTGTATTCCGCCAAAAATCCTTTTTGTGATACCCATCCATTCTATGAAAATCGCGATCGTTACTGACAGCACTGCCGACATTCCCGCAGCAATTTCCCAGCAGCAGGATATTGAAGTTGTTCCAGCAATCATTGTCATGGATGGCAAAAGCATCGAAGATGGCAAAGGCATCTCTCGGGAAGATTTTTACACGAGAATGGCATCGATGGAAACATTGCCTACAACGTCGACACCCTCTGCAGGGACCTTTCATAGAATCTATGAAAAACTTCTCCTTGAGGGCGCCCAGGCCATCTTTTCCTTGCATGTGTCCAGTCAGTTGAGTGGTATCTATAACACGGCCAAAGTCGCAGCACAAACATTCGGAGGCCAAGTTCACGTAATCGACAGCGGATCGATCTCAATGGGGTTAGGATTTCAAGTGATCGCCGCAGCCGAAGCGATTGCACAGAATGTTTCCATCCAGGCCATTAGGCAGCGAATCAAAGCGCTACAGAAGAAGATCCGCGTCTATGCAATGCTCGATTCCCTCGAGAACATCCGCCGGAGCGGACGTGTCTCTTGGGTAACCGCTCGAATTGGATCGCTTCTGCGCATAAAACTCTTTGTAGAAGTGCAGGATGGCGAGGTTCTAAATTTAGGCCAGGCTCGCACTCGCCGCAAGGGGGTCGCTCATCTCAAAGAGCTTATTCAAAAACTTGGGCCCTTGGAACAGTTAGCAATCCTGCACAGCAACGCCGAAACCGACGCCCGCCAGATGCTGGCTGAATTGGAGCTTGATTTACCCAGTTCACCCCATGTTGTCAATGTCACCCCGGTCATTGGCACTCATGTCGGAGGGAATGGTTTGGGGGTTGCGGCGGTGTTAAAATAATCACGAACTGGTAAAATACACCCAATGAAGCCATCAATCACAAAACTCCGAAACTATTTCAAACTTGAAGCCAAGAACGGATACCAGAACAACGCCATCATCGGGGGGTTGGAGCGCATGCTCGAACCCTGGTCTGCAGAAGCGCGTGTAGACAACCTGCCAGAAAATATCATCCAGGCCGTGACCACGCGGTTGAGGGATTACCATCGTCTTAGTGTAGATTCCCGCAAGGAAACCCTGCACGGTTTATGGAATCGCATCCAACGTGAGTTGGGAGAAGGAAAACCGCCCGAAGTAGTACCTGCGCCCCCCCCTGAATCCATCCCCACCGAGGCACAGCCTACTCCCAAAGAGGCGGTTGAGCAGACTCCCCCTGAGGTGGCAGCCAAACCCCCAGAACCTGCCCCCCCCCCAAAGCTACGTCCACAACTCTCCCCTGGAGAAGCCGCGGATCTCAACGCCAGTGTCACCACCCTTAAGCATGTCGGCCCAAAATATGCCGAAACGCTCGAACGACTGGATATCCGCAGCCTGGGCGATATGCTCTATCATTTCCCTCACCGATATGACGACTACTCCAAAATGAAGCCCATCAATCGTTTGGGGTATGGCGAAAAGGTCAGCGTAATCGGAACGATCAAATCTGTGAGCAGCAGGGATACACGCGGCGGCCGTACAAAATTGACGGAAGCGGTTCTTCATGACGGCAGTGCCGCTATGAGAGTAACCTGGTTCAACCAACCATGGATCAATAAACGATTAAGACAGGGAATGCAGATCGTGGTCTCCGGGCAAACCGATCAATACCTGGGGCGTTTGACCATGAACAACCCCGAGTGGACGCCGGTGGAAGAGAAAAACCTGATGTCCGAAGGGATTGTGCCTGTCTACCCACTGACTGCCAAGATCACACAAAAGTGGTTGCGCAACAAATTGCATGCTGTGGTGACCGATTGGGCGCCTAAAGTTCACGATCCCCTGCCCGTTTCCTTGCTCGATGAAGCAGAGCTGATGGATTTAGCCTCAGCTCTGAAGCAAATCCACTATCCATCCTCTTGGGAACAACTCAAAGAAGCTCGCCACCGACTCTCATTCGATGAAATTTTCTTACTGCAACTGGGTGTTCTGCAACAGAAACAGAACTGGGGAGAACATTCGGCAAATGTATACCGGGTCGACGATGGCTGGCTGGCCAGCCATTTGAAGAAATTGCCCTTCACTCTAACCAAGGCTCAACGACACACTTTGGATGATGTGCTTAACGATCTGGCATCCGGACGCCCCATGAACCGCCTTATTCAGGGTGATGTCGGCTCGGGCAAGACCGTCATCGCGGCACTATCCATTGCATTAGTCTGCGATCAGGGCTCGCAAGCCGCGTTTATGGCCCCTACCAGCATTCTGGCTGAACAGCATTACAAGAACCTATTACAGATGCTTACCCAGAATGGGGGACCGTTGACGCCTGAGCAGATCCATTTGATGGTCGGGGCTACCACCGAAAGCGAAAAGATTGAAATCCGGGCTGGATTGGCAAATGGCGAGATCAGCGTTGTCATTGGCACCCATGCGCTCATCGAGGACCCGGTTGAGTTCCACGATCTGCAACTGGCTGTGATCGATGAGCAACACAGGTTCGGCGTAAAACAACGCGCGGCATTGCGAACGAAGGGCAGCAATCCTCATCTTGTGGTGATGACTGCCACTCCGATCCCGCGATCGTTGGCTCTGACGGTTTACGGCGACCTGGATGTCTCTGTCATCGACGAAATGCCCCCAGGACGGCAAGCTGTTGAAACCCACGTCCTATACCCCAAAGAGCGCGAGCGCGCCTATGGCATGATCCGCCGTCAAGTGGAATCCGGACATCAAGCTTTCATTATCTATCCCCTGGTCGAAGAGAGTGACAAAAGTGAAGAAAAAGCAGCCGTGGAAGAGCACGCTTCATTGCAAAAGAAGATCTTCCCCGATTTGAAAGTAGGGCTGCTGCATGGGCGCCTCACACCCAGCGAGAAAGATGACGTCATGGCCAAATTCCGCGATCGAGATTTCGATATCCTGGTTTCGACTTCAGTGGTCGAGGTCGGCGTAGACGTTCCCAACGCCACGGTGATGCTCATCGAAGGTGCGCATCGCTTTGGCCTAGCGCAACTGCACCAGTTCCGCGGCCGAGTTGGCCGAGGTAAGGCCAAATCCTATTGCTTGCTCATCCCTAGCAAAGCAGACGCAGTAGAAAATGAACGCTTGCAAGCTATGGCAGAGACCAATGATGGGTTTGTGCTGGCTGAAAGAGATTTAGAACAACGCGGTCCTGGCGAGTTCTTAGGCACTCGGCAGGCAGGATTTTCCGAGTTACGCCTGGCCAGCCTGACCGATGTAAAACTCATCCAGAAGGCTCGGGAACACGCCCAGGCAATGTTCACACGCGACCCTGCACTAATCCAAGCAGAACACCAACAGCTCGCAGGAGCGCTCAAACGCTTCTGGAGGCAAGGAAGCGGAGATATCAGTTAAATCAATTAATTCATTTCCCTGAAAACTTCGGAGTTTCCGGGATACTATTGCTACTGAAGGTCTTTACATGATTAGAGCAGTCTTCCCTGGCACTTTTGACCCCATCCATTACGGACACATCGATATCGCCTATCGGGCATCGCGCCTCTTCGATGAAATTATCATTGCTGTATATGACCGCCCCCTAAAAACATTACTCTTCTCACCCGAGCAACGCATGTCCCTTGCTAGAGAAGTATTTAAAGAAGACCAAAAGATCAAGGTGACAGGCTACAGTGGATTGACGGTTGAATATTGCAACCAGATCGGGGCCCAGGTCATTGTGCGAGGTTTGCGCGTTTTCTCTGATTTCGAATTCGAATTCCGCATGGCGTTAGCCAACCATCGCCTGAACCCCGAAATCGAAGTCGTAGCTTTGATCACCCATGAAGAACACACCTTTTTATCTGGTGCAACCGTGCGCGAGATCGCCTCACTCGATGGTGATGTCAGCAGCCTGGTCCCACCACATGTCAAAGCTGCGCTTACTGAGCGTTTCAACGAATTGGGTGATGAGCAGGATATTGTTCCAACCTCCTCGCTGCGAGATTAGAATTTCGTCAGAAGCCGCCTACTTGACTAATCAATCACTTCCGTGTAATCTTGGATCAGTTCTTGCAACATTGTTGTTAAATCCACTGGACCCCTCTGAGGTAGGAGCCGCATGGATATTCTGCACCTCGTCGACCGATTAGAAGAACTTTTTAACGAAAGTCGCCCCATTCCTCTCACCCACAATGTGATCGTGGATGAAGATCGAATGCTGGATTTAATAGACCAGATGCGGGTGACGATCCCTGAGGAGGTCAAACGAGCGCAACAGGTGCTCACACAACGCGACCGCATCCTGGCTCAAGCCCAGGAAGAAGCCAAACGTACAGTAGATTTAGCAAGAGAAAAGAGCCAGCAACTGGTCGAGCGCGATGCCGTTGTCCACGCTGCTAAAGCGCGCTCCGACGAAGTCCTGAAACAAGCTGAGATCACAGCGGAACACACCCGCCGTGAAGCCGATAATTATGTGATCCAAACTCTTTCGCGCATCGAGGTCGAACTGGAGCGCTTACTCAATCAGGCTCGTAATGGTATCATGGCCCTCCAAAATATCAGCGATCCAGATAGGGTGGTCGAAGATCAAGTGGAAGCTGAACCTGAAGCAGCGGAACCAGAACTCGAAATCCCTGAAGATCCCACCGAGGAATGATATAGATACCTTGCCTTGCACCTGTCGTTTGGGCAAGAGAAAAAGGCACCTGCGGATCAAAGATCTGCAGGTGCCTTTTTTTGTTAAGGCTCTATGGGAATCGCCGTGGAACTTTCCAGATATAGGGGTGAGCGCGCCAATTCCTAAAGAACCTTTGTTAATTTCGTTCACGCTTGGTGAAAGTCTGGGTAATCATGAAATCCATCAATCCTGGAAAAAAGAGATTGAACCAGTAACTGACACGCATAAACCAGGGGATGATGACCATCCGGCGTGGGCGTCGCACGGACCGATAAACCGACTGAGCGACATCCTGCGGCGTCAAACGCAAAAATTGAGGGGTAGTGATACCAGTTTTGCGATCTGCACCCATATGCTGCTGAAATTCAGTGCTCACGCTGCCTGGGTAGATCCCAGTCACATGGATGTCCCAGATACTAACTTCTCGTCGTAAGGCCTCAGTAAAGCCGCGCACCCCAAACTTGGTCGCCGCATAGATGGTATAGGTCGGTGTTCCTGTCAGACCAGCTACTGAAGCCATATTGATGATATGCCCCGAACGGCGTTCCATCATATGCGGAAGAACCGCACGGGTAGTCTGGATAACCCCCGAAAGATTGACTTGCAATTGAAGCTCGACATCCCTGGTGGGGTCAAGTTGCTCCAGCCATTTTGTACGCCCGAAGCCGGCATTATTGAGCAGGACATCAATTTGCCCATACTCCCCAAGAGCAGTATCAATCATATTCTCAATTTGGTTCAGTTGGGTAATATCTGTAGCAACAGGCAAAGCAACGCCCCCAAAAGAGCGGATTTCATTCGCCAATTCTACTAATCTTTGCTTGCGGCGTGCTGCTAATACGACGCGATACCCTTTTTGCATCCCAAACAGACGAGCCGTTGCCTCGCCAATTCCAGATGATGCGCCCGTGATAAGAATTACAGACTCAGATGACATTGTTTACTCCTTGAAATGCTCCCCAATAATATAACACGCATGCAAAGTCAGGGAACCTCTTTGTAAGAGTCTCTGGGAAACGCCGTGAGACTATCCAGATGTAGGGGTGAGTGGGGTGCTCCGCACCCCACTCACCCCTACAT
>CAYWIC010000204.1:0-7903 GCA_964458115.1 uncultured Anaerolineales bacterium
TCTTCTTGGTCCCTTTCAACAGTAATTACCGGGGACACCCCCAGACAAACGCACTTGCGGGGTGCTTCGCCCCCCGCTCTTCCTTTTGTCTGCATTTTCCTTGGGTTGGGTAGGACGTAAGTTTTATGGCTACCTGCGCCGGAGAGAAATTACAATGAAGATTCCCATCACCACAACCACGAGCACAACCAGCGGAATAATGGGTGTGGCCTGCTCGACAATCCCCGGCTCGGGGATGGGGGTGCGCGTCGGGCTAGGGGTAGGAGTCACATCAGGTGTCGGTTCGACTTGACACTCGTTCGAGGTGATCACGATATTGTAGAAAATATCCTCTTCAGCCCCTTCTCCACTGCTCATGGTAATCCCCCACTCCCCCTCTAGGGGATTCAGTAAAGTATAAAGAGTGATATTTTCCCCCAGTTGAACTGTGTATCCCGGATACCCAATAATAACGGTTGCGCCCTCTGGATCGACGATTTCGAGTTGGGGATTCCCGGCAACATAGTTCAAGGCCAGGCTGATCTCACAAACATTGTCAGCCACAGCGACTGGGTCAAGTTGCGAGGGCTGATCTGGACTGATATAGCCGGCGATCTGTTCGACCTCTCCAACGATGCCCTGGCGACAGGCCACAAAGAAGTTGACCAACTCTTCACCCTTTTTGGCAAAGAGATATTCACCTTCGGTCTCGTCTGCCAGACCGCGCAGCAATTGCCAATCCACATGGGCTTCGGTAGGGCCAATGCCCACGGTACAAATGGTGGTATCCATCTCGTTGGCGCGCAGCGGAATATCCGCCAGGATCTGGTCAGGTCCTGGCCCAACATTGGCATGTCCATCACTGAGCAAGATCACCAGCATAGGGTTCGCAGGATCACCGTGTAAATTCAACTCTTCGAGTGCATCATCCAGGGCGTCAAAAATATTTGTCTGTGACTGTGTTTCAAGTTGTATGATCTTCCCTTCCACATCATCCAAATTACTGGTTAATTCCTGGATCATCGCAGATTGGGTGGAAAAGATCACCAGGGCAACCATCGATAACCTACGGCCGGCAGTCTCATCTAGACGTGACAGGTCCAGTAAGGTTCTGGCTGCCAATTTGGCCAGATCGATTTTGCGAGGAATTCCTTGGTCCTCTATGATGGCATTATAATTTTCTTTCATCAATTCGTATTGAGCGTCAGCGTAAAACTGCTCCCTCTGAGCTCGCAGATCAATGTATCCCAATGATTCCAGTTGACCCATGAGCGCATTATTTGTCGCCTCATAATCAGCACGTAGCGGTATATATTCTGGATTCCCAAGGTATGGAACCAAATCTCGCAGAGCTTGGCGTTCTTGAAAACCAATCGACACGCTGCCACATGATTGATTTATCCAGTGATCGTATTCATCCAAGGTTTGGGATAGGGCAAGGTTCAAAGTGAGTTGAGGATTCGGATCACAGCCCAAACCAGCTAACATACGCCCAATCTCTACGCGGATACTCTCCAGGCTGTCTCCGAATTCATCCTCAACAAACCATGTATCCAATGCATCACGGCTTGCTTCGAAGGCCTCGTCTGCAGATATTAATTCTGGTGTGTTGAGCACGTCTGAGATTGCCTGATTCAATTCGTCCAATTGAGGGTCGTTTTCAATGCTGGTAATTTGTTCAGAGAGAGCTAATAATTCTTGGGGCAGATCATCGGTAAGAATAGGATGCCGCATACTATCGGAGACATCCAACACCAGCACGACCTGAATGATTTCTTCGGGGTCCTCGGGGGCATCCTGCCCTAAAGACTCAGCAAAGACTGCATTGGCCGGCACCAGCAGGAGAAGGAAGCTGGCCAGTAATACCAAAAGATAGTTTCTGAACACCATGGGGGACCTCCCATCAGCGATGATTGAAGAGAAAGGACACGATTTATTCTAGCACAAGAAGTTCTCTACCGATATCCTGCCGATGTACTATTGCTGTAGAAATATTAGAATCTCAAAAGGAAGTATAATTAGTTTGGTCATAAAAATTAATTGCGATCCATCAGAATTAGGGGTTCGAGGGGGCTCTGCTCCCCACGAACCCCTAATTCTGAAATCTCGCTCTGTGGTCTCATCTAGACAATACAACAAAAGAGAAAAATTCATATGCCCAAGGTCACCACCAGGCCGGTTGTCGGCGACGAAATGGCTGAAATTGCTTATTGGATGTCCAGCTATGCTTTCAGAGCTTCGCCACCCTTCCCCGAAAAAGAGGAGCGTTTCGAAGTTATCAAGAGCCGCAAAGATATCGACTACTGGGCGCTCTTTGAAGACGGTACACCCGCGGCAGTGGCAGCCAGCACACCATTGACACAGAACGTACGCGGCTCGATATTCCAGATGAGCGGCATCTACAACGTAGTCAGCCATCCGGAATATCGCCGTAAGGGATATTCCCGGCAAGTGCTTACAGCATTGCTTAGCACAGTGCGGGACAAGGGCTGGGCGTTTACCTGTCTCTACCCTTTCCGGGAATCTTTCTACGAGCGGATGGGGTATGTCACATTCCCTCAGCCCCGCACTGCCAAATTCGACCCCAAGACATTGTCACCCTTACTCAAGAAAGATTTGGACGGCGTGGTTGAAATCGTCATGATCAGGGAGGGCTACGACGCCTACCGAGACTGGCTCTACGATATGCAGCCGCGAATTCATGGCATGGGGGTCTTCAAGCATGGAAATGAGGCTGCTGCCAAAGCCAATCAAAGTTGGGTTGCGATTGTGCGCACCGATGGAGAACCAATAGGGCTGATGCTGTATTCAATTAAGGGAGAAGAAGTCACCAAGTTCAAATTCCATGCCATGCGGTTTTATTATAAGAATAGTTTAGGACGATATTTACTCCTGGAGTGGATCGCGCGTCACATCGACCAGACCAATGAAGCTGAGATCTGGCTGCCGCCCTTCGAACTCCCTGAAACCTGGCTGGCTGACATGGAAGTGCAAACAGAGCCGGCCTGGATACCCCCACTCGGCCGCGTTCTGGATATCGAAAAAATTACTGGCCTACAAGCTGAGGCGGGGAGCTTCTCAGCAAAGATCAGCGATCCTATCTGTCCCTGGAATGAAGGTATTTGGCATTTCGAGTCTGCCGATGGAATACTGTCAATCAGTGTCGGCAAACAGGCTCAATGTGAGCTGAATATCAACGCTCTTTCTGCTCTAGTATATGGTACGCACGATCCCAGCGATTTTGGATTGCGAGGCTGGGGCAACCCATCGGAAGACCTTCAAACGACTATGCGCAGCATGTTTCCACGTATGCTGCCATTCTTGCATGAGTATTATTGATTATTAACCTCATGTGCAAGTATTTTTTGATTTGTGTCATCCTGAGCGAAGCGAAGGATCTGAAATATCGATAGGAGAGATTCTTCACCCCTTCGGGGCTAATGACAAACAAGATTTAACACTACACACCTGGGTTATTTGATATTTTTCTGAGGAGGTCACATGTCTACTGATAATAGAACCACTCCTGAAGTCATGATCTCCATTCATGATAAGGCGATTCGAGCAGAGGATCTCACGCAGTTCGCCAAAGGCGTTCTGCCTGAAGTCGCCAACATTGCTGAAGTAGATGAAGCGCTGCTGTACCTGCACCCCGATGAACATCTCGAAACGTTGGGAATCCCCGAGGGGGATACTGATAAACTTAACGCTCTGCTTCCCATACATCTTGATCAAATAGAAAACCAAACTACCTTCCAAGAAACGATTGTGCCACCGTCTGATTATTGGAAACCAAAGTCAAAACTGGTGTTACACCCCTTGAAACAAAATGGCTCTTGCGTTGGGGTGGTTGGTCTGCTCCAAAAAGAGGAGAAACTCCCTGTTGCAGATGATCAATGGCATGAATTGATGGAGCGTTTGGGGCGGCTTGCTGGCGGGCTTTCTGAGAGGTTAGAGCTCCAGAAGCAAGTTGGGCGTCTCAACAATTACGTCACTGTCAGCTCAATGTTAGTACAACCACTGGGTTTGCACGACATGCTCGAGGCGGCTCTGTATTGTTGCATGGAGACCACGTCCGCTCAGGCCTCCTCGGTGCTGCTCCTGGGAGAGAACAAAGAAAACTTCCATTTCTATCAGGTCGAAGGCCCAGCCAAGCCGGTGCTCGAAGCAGCGACCTTTCCAATTGGAGAGGGCATTGCCGGAGCGGTTCTGGATAATCAAGAAGCTGAGATCATCAATGACGTGCAAAGCGACCCTCGTTTCTACAAGAATTTCGACTCCAAATCTGAGTTCCAAACACGCAATATGATCGCCATCCCCCTGACTGCGGGTGAAGAAAAAGTCGGCGTGCTGGAAGTGCTCAACAAATCAGAGGGTGCTGACTTCACCGAAAACGAGCGTCTATCCTTGATGATGATCGCCGAAGAGATTGCCTTCGCCATTCACAATGCGCGCATTTTCGAGTATGTGGTCAACAGTTACTGTCTGCAACGGCAAGGATTGAACACCTGCCGAGGATGTAAACGTCCATTAGGGAATTGGACACCTTGCGTCAAATATCGGGAGAACATTACTGTTTTGAATATGAAACCGCCCACACTCAATGACTAGATTCAAACTAGATTGTGGAACCGATTCTCTCTTCAGCAAAAACCCCAGCAGATCGCTCCAGTCTGGCAGCGCAAACCGGAATTCCCGAAAAAGTCATATTGGAGTTAACTAAGCTCTCGGACTTGGCGCGCATCCCTGGTATCAAAGGGATTCGGGCGCGCTTATACGTCGATGCCGGTATCGACACTGTCGAGAAGTTGGCTCAATGGGATCCCGAAAAATTCCTTGAGCACATTGTAGAATTTGTCGAATGTACAGGCGTTGATGGCACCCCTACACTATCTGCCGAAGCTATATATTCTATTGAGTACGCCAAGAAACTACCCAAGATTATGCAATATTGAGGAGACGTGAATGAAAAACCTACATCCCGATCTAGCCCGCACCGTTCTTTCAGAAGAGGAGATCCAGAAAAAAGTCAGAGAGTTGGCCACCGAAATCTCTTCCGATTATGCAGATGTTGAACGGCTCTACCTGATTGGTATTCTCAAAGGGGCGTTTATCTTCCTGGCCGACCTATGCCGCCACCTGACTATCCCCCACATTGTAGATTTCATGTCCCTATCGAGCTACGGCAAATCCGGCGCGGTCAGCGGGGCGGTGCGCCTTATGTTGGACTTGCGCGACCCGATCATCAACGAACATGTCATCATTGTCGAAGACATTGTTGATAGCGGTAACACGTTGGATTATCTGTACCATGCCCTTCAGGGACGCGAACCAGCTTCGCTGCGCACCTGTACATTGCTGGAGAAAACGCGCGAGAGCCTTGAAGTGCCTGTAGATTACTTAGGTTTCACCATCCCCGATGTTTGGGTGGTTGGTTACGGCCTGGATTATGCCGACACCCACCGTACGTTACCCTTTGTGGCAGAGCTCAAACCCGAGGTATATCAAAAATAGCTGTTCTCAATATTCCAAAGGAGGCACCATCAATGCAAAAAACGACTACCCGACCTGCTATCCCCACTGAAACAGCAGTCGAATTATGCGCTTTAATACGTCTGGCAAATCGGGAAGATTGGCACGCCGAGGCTGCCCGCTGGTGCTGGCTTTGCGAACGCGATTTTCTCGATCAACCAGAGAACATGGGCTTTAGCAAACGGCCAGGGAATCGAGGTTGCCCGCAGGTCAACTCCAGATATGCGAGGGATTTCTTGAATTAGAGTACAGCGAAAATCAAAGACTGCCAAACGAAGGGACAGGCACCTTACTTCCAGCACATCACTCAAAATGCTGCGCAAGGTGCCTGTCCCTTTTAAAGAATTTGAGTGCGCCGATGGTTTGGCGCACTCTTTATGATTGGCTTTCTTCTCTCAGGCGGGCTGGGCAGCTTTTACGGGCTTCTTCTTCAACCAGCGGATGCTGTTGGAGCGACACTCTGGACACATTCTCTCGGTGTTAGAGTTATAGATGCCCAACCACTCATGGTCACATCGCAGGCAGACATAATCGGCTGGTTCGTTCTCGTCTTTGGGTCGGGGATTGCGTGGACCGGGAACTTTGGCCTCTACCAGCGCCTGACAGGTTTCTTCCAATTCCTCCAGCGTGACATCCTGACGTTTTCGTTCAGCTTCTTCCATGATAGTTTGCCAGCGACTGCCCTCGGCTGCTGAACACCACTCCAGTTGCAAGCGTTCGGGGCGCGTTCCAATTTTCTCCAAGCCATCCCACAAACCATCCAGGCGGCGGGTTGTAGAGCGGTTTGCATCGATATAGTGACAATCCACATAATGGCAGCCCGATACCAACACAACTGGCGCGCCCTTTTTGAAAGCGTACCAGACATGCTCAGGACTTACACGACCCGAACACATTGTACGAATGATACGTGCATTGGGCGGATAGGCCATGCGGCTCACACCAGCTGTATCCGCGCCAGCATAGGAGCACCAGTTGCAGGCGAAGGTGACCACAGTATCCATGGGATCGTCTTCCAGCATGGCATCGATTTGAGCATAAATGGCCTGATCGGAGAAATGTCGCATTTCTATAGCCCCAAACTTGCATTCCGCCGCGCAGGTTCCACATCCATTGCAAGCCGCGCTGGTAACCTGGGCAACCTGTTTCTTCTCCCAGATAACAGCACTGAAGGGGCAAACCGGGGCGCACAAACCACATTTTTTGCACAGGTCTTCATCCACTACGGCAGTGATGGCTTCAACAGCCAGCTTACTCTTGTTTAGTAAAATCCCCGCTCGTGAAGCCGCCGCGCTAGCCTGGGTTACGCTCTCGCGTACGTCTTTGGGACTTTCGGCCGCACCAGAGATGAATACACCCTTCGTGGGGGTATCGACAGGTCTCAGTTTGGGGTGGGCTTCCTTCAAGAATCCACTGGGGGATTTCGATAGGCTGACCATCTGGCGAATGACTTCGGTTTCAGTCGCCGGAGTGGCCCCCACCGCCAATACCAGCATATCAAATTCGTGATCTTCCAGCCGGTTGGCCGTCGTATTTTCGATCGTGAAGCGCAAATTGCCCGTCTCAGGATCCTCGAAGACATCTCCCGGCAATCCGCGAATGTAATGCACCCCATTGCCCTTGCTGCGCATGAGCAACTCTTCAAAGCCTTTGCCAAAAGCGCGCAAATCCATGTAGAACACTGTGGACTCGATCTCTGGATAATTGTCCTTGAGATACTGGGTGGCCTTGATGGTGTTCATACAGCAAACATTGGAACAGTATGGATTCCCCCTGTCAGGATCATTCGTGCGCGAACCCACACATTGGATGAATCCGATCTTTTGCGGTTTCTCCATGTCGCTGGGGCGTCCTAAATGGCCTTCGAGGGGGCCGCCAGTGCTGATCAGGCGCTCGAATTCCATGCTGGTGACAACATTGTCGTAGCGGGTGTAGCCGTATTCATCCAAAGCGGTGGGATCGTAGACTTCCATTCCAGTGGCGACGATGATGGAACCCACATCTATGTTGATGATCTCATCCTGCATGCTGAAATCGATACATTCTTTTTCGCAAGCTTCGATACACTTACCGCAGGCGATCGGATTTTGCCCCAGGCATTCATCCGCGTTGATAATATATGAAGAAGGGACTGCTTGTGGGAAGGGAATATAGACTGCTTTCCGGCTGCCTAAACCCATCTCGAACTCATCGGGGACCACAACGGGGCAATCTACAACGCAATCACCACAGGATGTGCATTCACTCTCATACACATAGCGAGCTTTCTTGCGAATGCGTGCCTTGAAATTCCCCACGTAACCAGAAATATCTTCGATCTCAGAGAAGGTCAGTAAAGTGATGTTGGGATGTCGACCGACATCCATCATTTTAGGTCCGAGAATTCATATAC
>CAYWIC010000205.1:0-7852 GCA_964458115.1 uncultured Anaerolineales bacterium
TTGATCACAATATGGCCATGAAACAAACTCTATCACTTACTACATAACCACTACCCTTCATTTTTTATGGCTCCCGGATTGTCGGCCGATCATTCTCTATGGAGCATTAGGCAGAATTATACGGGTTAGGTCTTTTCTTGTCAAAGAAAATGCTCGCGGATAAGATTAGCTATATGAGTGGATTACCTGCCGATCCAGGCAGCTATGCCCTGATCTTACGATTGACTGTTTCCCAAAGATTGACCGTCGGACGATTGGGAAGAGGGTACTTTATCCCTGGCATTTACGTGTACTTTGGCTCGGCGCGCGGGCCTGGGGGCTTACGGGCGCGCCTGGGACGCCATATACGTGGGGGTGGCAAATCCCATTGGCATATTGATGCCTTGCGCAGCGTAGCGGATGTCTGCGGTTATTGTTATATCTCTTCCCAAGATACCCATGCATCCACTCTACCCATAGAATGCCTTTGGAGTCAGGCCATGGCAGCGCTCCCAGATTCGACAGTGCCCATGATCAAGTTTGGTGCCAGCGATTGTCGGTCAGGTTGTCCAGCGCATTTGATATCGCTCCCTCAAGGACAAGATTTTGAATTGAATAAATATTCAGCTTTATTCGCCGATGCGATTTCAGTGCCCAGGCTCAAGATCATTTGTCAAATTGTTTATTGAGATTCCAGCCCAGGTCAATTTTGTATTGCTCGCTCGTTGACTTTCGCAACTTGGTACCGAATTGAACTGTGTGATGAGTAGATTGGTATGGCTTAAATAAGGACAATAGTATGAAAACAGTGCTCATCACAGGCGGAAGCCGAGGAATCGGTCTTGAATTTGTCAGACAATATTTGGCAGGGGAACATCGAGTTTACGCTGCCAGTCGTAAACCTGAAGAATCCAGCGATCTAAAGCAGTTGAAGGTTGAATTCGGCGCGAAATTGTCTATTTGTAGTCTTGATGTGAGCGCTAAGGATTCGCGTCAAATATTATTTGAGCTACTGTCGCAAGAAGCCGGGAAATTGGATATTCTCATCAACAATGCCGGGATCGCCTCAGGTAACGAAAAACTCCGATTTCCATTTGGAAAGTTAGACCAGGAAGACTTGAGTAGATGCTTGTTGGTCAATTCTGTGGCCCCGCTGATGATGGTAGAAAAGTTTACCCCAATGCTTGAAAAAGGGACCAATCCCATCGTGATCAACATATCTTCAAATAGTGGCAGTATTGCTCAAAAAAGAGCAGGTGGAGATACGGGATATGGTTATAGCGCCAGCAAAACTGCTCTGAATATGATGACCCGAATGCTATCTCATGAATTGAAGGATTTAGGAATTATAGTCGTCTCACTCCACCCGGGGTGGGTCAGAACCACGATGTTGTACTGTGAAAATGCACCTTTGGAACCTGTCGAATCGATCGCAGGCATGATTCACGTTATCGAAACTCTTGGTATGGAGGACTCTGGCAAATTTCTGGATTGGATGGGAAATGAACTTCAGTGGTAGAAAAGAAACGAATAAGGAGTTGCAATGTTGGTAATTCGCAATCACGCATTTTTTCGAGGGGTCGCTATGGTGATGATCTTATTCGCCCTAACTGCGTTCAATCTGCCCTTGCCGCAAAGTTCAACTACGCCCACCCAAACTCCCACACCTGAGTCTTTGGAATTGTTCGATCGGTTTACTGAAGGTCATATTGTGAGCAGCGGCAAGATGTCACGCGGTGTGGCATGGGGGGACTACAACAATGATGGCTATCCCGATTTGTTTATCGCCAATTCCCAGGGGCAAACCAACTTCTTATATCGAAATGATGGCGATGGGGTATTTACACCGGTCGAAGAAAGCGAGATCATGCAAATCAGGTCGTATTCGGAGAGCGGGAATTGGGTTGATTACGATAATGATGGCGATCTTGACCTTTTCATTACCAATATCCGCAACGAGCCGAACTTCCTGTATCGCAACAACGGAGATGAATCCTTTTCTCGGATTACCGCAGGAGATATCGTCTCGGAAAAGCGAGCCTCAACTGGAAGTTGTTGGGCCGATTATGATAACGATGGCGACCTGGACGTCTTTGTAGCTAATCGAGACGGACAGAATAATTCTTTCTTTGACAACGATGGCGAGGGAAATTTTGCCAAGCTGGTAGACATTGAGCTAGTCAGTGATGGCGGTGATTCGCGCGCTTGTGGTTGGGCTGATGTGGATGGCGATGCTGATCTCGATTTATATGTCGGCAATGCGCACGAGGCCAATTTCTTTTATTCGAACAATGGCGATGCCACCTTCACCAGAGTGATGGATGGCGATTTTGTAAATGCAAGCTCCTATACCTATGGTCTCTCCTGGGCGGACATCGATAATGATGGCGACATTGACTTGTTTGTAGCCAATGTGCAAGATGCTAATGTGCTGTACCTGAACAACGGTGTTGGTGAGTTCGAGAAAGTTGCTAAACGCCCATTTGTGACAGATAAGGGTGCCTCGAAGGGTAATACCTGGGGGGATGTTGACAATGATGGCGATGTGGATCTGTTTGTGGCCAATGGCACGCCAGATATCAGCGATGTGACCAGTTTCTTATACCTAAATGACGGTCGGGGGAACTTCATTCGCGCAGCGGCGGGCGTTCTCACAGATGATAACCACATCTCTGCCGGTACAGCTTTGGCAGACTACAACCTAGATGGCCGTCTCGATATCTTTGTGGCCAATTGGGGGGATAACAATCAGGATAATGTGCTCTATACCAGTGCGAATACCGGGGCAGGAAATTGGATAAAAATCCTTCTTGTCGGTACCGAGTCCAATCGATGGGCAATTGGCGCCAGGGTTCAAATCGAGGTCGTTCTGGACGGCAAAACGATCCAACAGACTCGTCAGGTTTTGGGAAATACCGGCTACGGCAGTCAAAATGAACACCTACTTCACTTTGGGTTAGGAAATGCCACACAAATTGAATCGCTGGAGATACGCTGGCCTTCTGGCAGTGTGGAAACTTATTCGCAATTATCTGCAAATTCACTGTACACAGCTACGGAGCAAATGGGGCTGCAAAATGGGTGCGACTGAGTCGCCCCTGAAATAGAGAAGCTAAACTTCTCTAAGAAGTTTAGCTTCTAGGCTAAACGAATTTGTCTTGGCTGCTCACCAATTGAGGAAAAGATTAAGGAATATCTGTGGGGGTCGGTGTCAGCACGTAGATTTGCGGGATCCAGCCGATGCGTCCCGATGCGTCCCGTACTTCAACCCAGACTAAGCCATTGGCGATCTCCTGGCCGTATAACACTATCAGATGTTCGCCATCCCGCAAGGTAGCGATGGCAGGGCCGCCGGGACTTTGCCTCAACCTCAGCCCTGGGAATAGAATCCCCGCTGCAAATCCAGGGTATGTTGTGGGTGTTTGGGTAGCAGTAGGCAACAGAGTAGCTGTTAGGGTGGGCAATGGGGTTTGTGAGGGTAATGCTGTTGCCGATGGGGTAAAAGTTATTGTTGGCTCAACCGTTGCTGTGGTTGTGGTAGTTGGACTGGGGCCCAGCGTGGGCGTGTGCGTAGGAGGGGGAGTATTGGTCGAAGTGGGTGGGATTTTGGGGTCCAACCGTTGGGCCTGGAACTGGTTGAGCAGCAGTTGGAACTCTTGACCTTCAGACAAGATCTCAACTTCTCTAAGGCGAGTGCCAATGGCATCGCGCAGGTGCAGCATGTCCGCGTAACCCAGTAGAAAGGGCGTCCGAATGGTGATCTCCATGACCAGGCGGTTCTCTTCGTCAGCAATATCCCATTCGGTGACCTCGGCCTCGTGGTAATCTCTAGCTTCCTGCGCGGTAATGTTTCGTATCTGCGCATTGCGTTCAACTAGATCGCGCGCTGTATTGGCCTCACGCACGAACTGAATGCTGATATAGGTCAGCGGCCCGAGTAAGAGGATCGTCACCAGCGAAAGCACCACCAGGCTGCGTGGCAGACCAAACAAGCGCCCAACTTTTTCTACGGATCGAGGGGTAAAGCCCAGGACGAAGAAGACCAGCATCGCCGAAGCAGCAATAGCGACGCTGTTGGTGATGAACAGCAAGAATGCTCCGCCGGCCACATCCCAACGCTGGTAGGCCAACCCGATACCCACCGAAGCCAGGGGCGGGAGTAAGGCTGTGGCAATGGCAACACCTGGCAGCGCAGCGGAAATATTGGGCATCGCCAGCGCAAAAGCAGCCGCCAAACCACCTGCCAAGGCAACGCCCAAGTCCATAGGCGTAGGGCGGGTGCGCGACATCACCTCACTGGGTAAGTTCTCGGCCAGCAAGGGTACAAATGGAATCAGGCGGTTGCTTAGGGTTAGTAAGAAGGCAATAGATACTGCCAAAGCTGACCCCCTGAATAACGCCGCAGCGGCCTCTCTAAGCAGGCGATCATCCCCCCTGATAGAGCCTAGCCCCAAGCCGATGATCGGTGACATCAGCGGGGCGACCAGCATCGCGCCGATGATCGTCGCTGGAGAGTTCATCAGCAAACCGAGAGTAGCGATCACGCTTGAAAGCAGCACCAACAAGAAGTAGCTGAAATCAGGCTCGGAAGAATCACGCAGCCGAATCTGAACTTCTCCCCGCCTTTCCTGACTGACTGGTGGCACAATGCGCCGCCAGAGATGCCGGATTGCGGTTCGCCAGGATGTTGGCCGTGTGATGTGCTTTTCGTCCATAGAGAGATTATTGTACCCTAAACTATGCTGCAACTGTGAGCATCGATTAGGGCTCTCTAGGAATTGCCGAGGTGATCCCCCAGATTTAGGGATGAGTGGGGTGCTCCGCACCCCACTCATCCCTAAATCTGGATAGTCCCACGGCGTTTCCCAGAGACCCTCGATTAGCGTATATATTCAACAATGGTAGAATGTTCTCCATCAAAATAGAGAAAATTCCTATTTATGGCTGCCATTCCGACAACATTTCTCACCAATAAACAAAAACATTTGCGCCCATTCGACACGCGCCGTGATCTGTTGCCCGCCGCAGATCTGATCGAGCTATGCTTTGATGAAACTTTAACCATTGACGGAAGGCGATACTTGCAGAAAATGCGCGCGACCGCGAAAGCGCAAAGCGCCTCGAGTTGGGGGGCACTCGCTACAGCGCGCACTTCTTTGCCATTGGCCGGATACGTCTGGGAAGAGGAAGGTCAGGTAGTAGGCAATTTGAGTCTGATCCCCTTTTTCCAGCGCGGGCGGCGCATAAACTTGATTGCCAATGTCTCCGTGCACCCGGATTATCGCCGGCGTGGTATTGCCAAAGCACTGACCCAAGAAGCACTGGAGAAGTCTAGGCGCAGGAGGATTTATGAAGTTTGGCTTCAGGTTCGCGAAGATAATCCTGAAGCGAGTTCGCTTTACTCCTCGATGGGGTTCGAGGCCCAGGGCCGTAGGAGCACCTGGAACGTCCGTCCCAAATGCCTGCGGGGCAAGATCCCGCCCGGGGCACGGGTGACCATTCGAGGTGCTCGTCATTGGAATCAACAGTCTGAATGGTTATTGGAAAATTATCCGTCCGCGATGCATTGGCATTTCCCGCTCAATATGCAAGCCATCCGCCCAGGGCTATTAGGATTGCTCTATCGATTCTTCAGCGAAGTGCGATTGCGTCATTGGACAGCGCGAACAAAAGATCGCTTGCTGGGCGTACTGACCTGGCAGGCTTCTCATGCCCATGCGGACTATCTTTGGCTGGCGGCAGCTCCTGAAGATGAAGAAGCGGCCATCAGGACGATCATGCCCTTCCTGAAGGGTGAGAGTGTCCTGCGCCGACCTCTTTCCCTGGATTACCCAGCGGATCGCGCGGTGGAAGCTTTGCATGAAGTTGGGTTCGAGTTCCAGCATACCTTGATCTGGATGAAAGTGAAACCATGAGTAGTTCTGTACGGATTGAAAATATCGCCAAGACCTATCTCACGAAACAGCGCAAGGGCTTGTTCAAATCTGAGAAGCGTGCAGTGGAAGCGCTCAAATCCATCTCTTTGACCGTTGAATCTGGTGAGATCTTCGGCTTGCTTGGCCCCAATGGTGCCGGCAAGACCACGCTGATCAAAATTTTGACTACGTTGCTGATCCCCACTGCTGGTAACGCCTGGATCGGAGACCATCATATTTTGAAAGACGAGAACCTGGTGCGCGCCAATGTCGGCTGCATGTTGATGGGGGAGCGCGGCCTGTACTGGAAACTGACTGGCCGCGAAAATCTGGAATACTTTGGGGCTTTGTATCATCTATCTCCCAAAGATCGTAAGGTTCGAGCGGATGAGATCATTGATCTCCTTGACCTAAGTGAACTGGCCAACCGCACGGTGGAAACCTATTCTTCTGGCCAGAAAATGAAACTGGCCTTCGGCAAAGCCCTGGTCAATGATGCCGCGGTTTTGGTTTTGGATGAGCCCACCAATACTTTGGATGTGCCTTCTGCAAGCGAACTGCGCGCCATCGTGCGTGAGTTGAATGCTCGCGGAAAAACTATCATCTATACCACCCACATCATGTCTGAAGCTGAGACTCTCTGCGACCGCGTTGCCATCATTGATTATGGGGAATTAATAGCTGTGGGTACTGTCGATGAGTTGAAAGCCTCGCTGGATCGCAAGGGGGTAGTGCGGGTTGAGGGAGTCATTCCTAAGGCTGCGGTCTCGGCGGTGAAAGATCTCCACGATGTGGAGCAGGCTACCCTGACGGCCAAGAATGGTGCTAGTCAGCTCAATGTAGTTTGTAAAGACGGCACTGATACTCTACCCCTGCTAATCGAAACCCTCACCCAGACAGGTGCAAGGATCCAGAGAGTTGTACCTGAAGAGATCACCCTGGAAGATGTCTTCATTGCCAAAACTGGCCGCACCCTGGCAGAGGATACGAGAGAACGTGTTAACGTTTAACGTTATCGATGATCGTGATTGTTAAAATGACAACCACTACACAATTGATTCGTAACAACTTCTCGGCTACCCTGGCCAGCACACGCGCTCGCCTGCTGATCATCAGCCGCTACCCCGGTCAGATGTTCACCGATGTCCTGATCCCCATTGTGATGGCGTCCATGCCAATCTTGTTGGGTCGAACGGTGGGCGGCGATGACCCAGGTGCGGTATTCGCTGCCAATACAGGCACGGCCAATTATGTGGCCTATATGATGATTGGGTCCTCCGTGTTTTCCATCGTCTCCTTAGCGTTCTGGCACATCGCTTATTGGTTGCGCTGGGAGATGGAAACCGGCACGCTGGAGATGCTCTACCTAACGCCCACCGAGCGGATTTGGGTTGCAGCAGGCACCGCCATATACAGCATCATGCGGGGGTTGTTCTCAGCACTGCTGGCATATATTGTGGGTTCGTATATCTTAGGCGTAAATCCCTTTCAGGGAGAACTTCTTTTAGCTCTGGTATTCATTTTGGTAGGGGTGATCCCTCTTTACAGCATGACATTGCTCTTTGGGGCCGTAGTGCTTAAGCTCAAAGAGGCTAATGCCCTTGTCGGTTTGATGCAATGGGGCGTCGCGCTTTTGATGGGCACGTATTACCCTATCGCTGTGCTACCACCGCTGGCGCGTGCCCTGGCATTGGCCTTTCCTCCCACCTGGATGACCAATGGCGTGCGTTCCGCAATCTTGGGCATCGGTTATTTCTTCGGTGAGTGGTATGGAGACCTGGCCATCCTGTGGCTCTTCGTAATTATTGCTCCATTGATCGGCTACCAGATTTTCAGCCGGGTTGAGGCCAATGTGCGCCGCAATGAGGGCGTAGGAACGTTTTAACGTAAGGAGTTACGCACCTGAAGCGGATTGGGCTGGGAATAGGGGGTGGGGGCGTAGCCCCCACCCCCTATTC
>CAYWIC010000206.1:0-7830 GCA_964458115.1 uncultured Anaerolineales bacterium
ATCAAGCATTTTCCTTGTTGATCACGAACAATTCGCGACTTTGAGAAAGCCATGCATAGAGCCAGGGAAAGGGTTGGGAGATATGGGGGGTTGCGGTAGAATTATCAGGCCCAGCCCACCCTGAAAGGATCACACCTTGTTCCAGATTACGTTTCTCGGCACATCAGCCTCTGCCCCCTCGTATCATCGCGGTCTTTCCTCGCAAGTCATTCAACATAACGAACATCGCTTCCTGATTGACTGCGGAGAGGGAACCCAGCGGCAAATTCTGCGCTCTGGGATGGGCTTCAAACGCTTGAATCGCATCTTGATCACGCATGGGCATTTGGATCACATCTTAGGTTTAGGGGGGTTGATCTCAACCCTGGCGCGCTGGGAGGCGATGGATGATATTGAAATTCTGGGTGGGAG
This sequence comes from uncultured Anaerolineales bacterium, assembly GCA_964458115.1. Lineage (GTDB taxonomy): Bacteria > Chloroflexota > Anaerolineae > Anaerolineales > UBA11858 > NIOZ-UU35. The sequence continues at coordinate 412 of CAYWIC010000206.1, forward strand.
GCGTGCACTGGAGCGCATTCATGACTTATTGTTTGGGGTGGTTTTTCGCGGCGTGCGTCCACCAATCGATGTGAAATTACAAGAAATCCAACCTGGGCTGATCTACGAGGCTGATGATTTCACAGTGAAAGCATTTCCCGTCAGCCATCGCGGCGCGGACTCCATAGGCTACCTCTTCGAAGAAAAGTCGCGCCGCCCCTTCCTGCCAGAGAAAGCCGAAGCGCTTGATATTCCTCCCGGGCCATGGCGCGGAGACCTGGTTAATGGGAATGCAATAACTTTGCCGGACGGGCGGAAGATCAACCCAGATGACGTTCTCGGCCCAGTCCAATTAGGAACTCGCTTCGCTCATGTGGGTGACGCTGGGCGTACTGATAATCTTGTCAATATGATCCAAGGCGTTGATGCGCTGGTGATCGAGGCGACGTATTTGAATGAAGAAGCTGAAATGGCCCGGAAATTTGGGCACCTGACTGCTCAAAAAGCAGCCGAATTGGCGATCCAAGGGGACATCCAGCACTTGATCCTGACACATATCTCACGCCGGTACCGCGAGCGGGATGTCTTGTCAGAAGCGAGGTCAAAATTCCCAAATACGAATGTGGCGCGCGATTTCGACTGCTACCAAATTCGGCGGGGGGTATGTGAGAAGGTAGATGAGTAGGAACAGGTCGACGGCCTTGGCAGAGTTGACCCATAAAGAGAAATTTTAGATGTCAACACAACCTAGTCGCTTTCGTTCGATATCGCTGAGGGAATCTCAGTAGAGGTGGGGGGAAGATCAATTTCGGCCAACAGGTGCTCCACGATGAGCTGAACACCTAACTCTGAGAAGTGTCTGTCCCGAGGCAAATATAATTCAGGATAATTCTCATAATCCATAAAGGGGAAAGGCTGAAAGCAATCAAGTTCAAGCTGGTAACAATACCACTGGAAAAACCAGGTGTTGTGGTCCAGAACTTCTCTCTGCTCAAGTTCCAACAGATCCGGTATGTAATAAACGAAAAAACTCGCATCGGGGTACTCAAGACGAATTTGGTTCAAATACAGCAGAGTTTTTTCGATCTCTTCATCGGTGAATTTTATTGGCTCTGTGATGACATCTTCAAGATGAACGAATTGGGCAACTAGCGGTTTGAGCAGCGACCACAGAGCAAACTTATCTAAGAATCCCTGCAAGTCACCGCGCTCGATTTCTTTGCCGCGTTGAACTTGTAGGGGCAAGTTGATCGGTTCTCCCCCAGGCTCGTCGAAAAGGGGCTTTGCATATCCAATATAGTCATCCCTTTCGAGAAAAGGGATATCATTGTAAGGGAACAAAAAAACGACAATGTGGGTAATCGCATATTCATCAAAATTCTGGCGGGCGGTCAGCAGGTACTGCCCCGGAGAATAACCGCTAACCCCAAAATTCAATACCTGGAGCGCTGTGCCTTGATCCAGCACTGCTGCTAGAGATTTTTCGTAAGGCAAGTAATATCCTTCGACGAAGCTATCCCCCAGCAGAGCAATTGAGGGTGCGTTGCGAGATGCAGACTGGTCAAGACCTGCCTGATCAGTGGGAAAGCCATCTTGATTGTAATAAAGATAGTGGCTGTACTCCGCACTGGATACAAAACCTACATGGGAATTCTTCGTTGTCCAACCCAGGGTATTATCAAATGCATATCTCTCTAAACGTCCCTGTAACGGCGTGATATGAAGCGCACGGGCTGCCATCTCTGCTATTAGTAGTGAGATTATTATTGCGCCAAGGAATAATAACAATTCTGTTGATTTACTCAATATCGATTTCATATAAGGATTACGTAATTGGGATCATAGGGCGATTACCCCCACATCGCCACTACCCAGATTTGATGCTATAAACAACGCTTAATTTCAGCAATAAGGTCCCCTACTTGAAAAGGCTTCAGCACATATCCATCACAACCAGCATCAAAGGCTTTAAAGCGTTCATCGTGAAATAGGTGTGCGGTGACGACTACAATGGGGATCTCTCGCGTGCGCTTATCTTCTTTAAGCTTGTCGATCATTTGCCAACCATCCATAACTGGCATATCCAGGTCTAAGACGATAAGGTTAGGCCGCTCTTTGTAAGTGACCTTAATACCGATTTCGCCATTATCGGCTGTGAGCACATCAAAACTCTCGCGCTCTAATACCAAACGCACCAGGGTGGTATTATCAAAATCATCCTCTACAACTAAGATACGTTTGTTGGCCATGTTTTCAAACTTTTAGATATTCTCCAAGGATAATCGCAGATCAGACAAAGCGTTGTTCTTCCCAAACATCGGCCTCGTTATGATAGCCAGCTTTTTCCCAAAATCCCTTGCGATCTTCTGCTGTAAATTCCAGCCCTCGCAGCCACTTGGCGCCCTTCCAAAAATAGGGTGTGGTTAGGTCTTCACGCCCAGGGATATACCCAACTACCCCTCGGAGAGGATAGCCATGATCTGGGGGCAGGGGTTCACCATCAAAGTGGGTTGCCAACAAGAAACTATCTTGCAAGACAATCTCCAAAGGGAGATTCGTGGTATAGCCATATTCCGCGTGTTGAATGACGTAACCAGCCGATGGAAGTGGTTTGATAAACCCTTCATCGACTAATGTTCTCACTGATATACCTTCCCACAGCGTATCGAATTTACTCCAGCGCGTAACGCAGTGGATATCCATCTTCAATTGGGTCTTGGGTAGTTGATTGAAAGAAGCCCAATCCCAGGATCGCTCTTCTTCAACCTGACCCCATATGCGCAAATCCCAGGTGGCAGGGTTGAATGTGGGAACTGGTCCGTAGTGAAGCACCGGAAATTTATTTGTCAAGGATTGCCCTTTGGGTAGTCGCCCCTCCTGGCGCACCTTATCTTCGGCATCCTGGCGAGATTTTATCGAATTAAGCATCATACCTCCAAAATTTGCGCACATTATATCAGGGTTTAATGAGCCCCAGAGCAAAAAAATGATGGGGTCTCTGGGAAACGCCGTGGGACTATCCAGATGTAGGGGTGAGTGGGGTGCTCCCCACCCCTTCATCTGGGGGATCACCCCGGCAACTCCTAGAGAACCAAATGATGCACCCCAAATTTATTATTCTGGGTGCATCATTTTTGTTTATCCCCATCCCCCCGCTTCGCGCCCCCCTTCCCCATTTTTAATGGGACGGAAAAGGGGGCGAATTCGAAAAAAGGGTTCTAGCCATCCTAAAGACTGAAGCTCTCTCCAGGCTTGAGCACATGCGCTTTGGCATCGGTTAGGGATTCTACTCGCTCCGCCCAGGCATGAGCGTCTTGTTCTATCAGCGGCCATGTGTTGTAGTGCACTGGGATCACATGCCTGGGTTGGATCAACTTGACTGCCTTTAGCGCGTCTTCAGGCCCCATCGTGAAGTTGTCACCAATGGGCAATACGGCCAGGTCGATACCTTCCTCCCCGATCAACTTCATGCTGGCGAAGAGGCCGGTATCACAAGCCAGGTAGATTTTCTCACCCGCATTGGTGGTCAGCAACAGTCCGGCTGGATTGCCTCCATACGAACCATCTGGCAACCCAGAACCATGTAAGGCATGGGTCAGCTTGAGATAACCGAAAGGATGGTTGAAGCCACCACCGATGTGTTGGGGGTGGGTTTTCTCTAAACCTTGCGCCCCAAACCAGTTGGCGATTTCAATATTGGAAATGGTCAGTGCGTCCGTACGTTTGGCGATAGAAACCGCATCAGCGATATGATCTCCATGTCCGTGGCTGACGACGATGAAATCCACCTCAACCGAATCAGCCGTTGTGTTGGCAGCGGGATTGTCTGTGAAAAACGGATCAACCAGAACTTTGTATCCTCCGGTTTCCAAACCAAATGTTCCATGCCCATACCAGATGAATTTTGTGCTCATTCGATTACCTCCTTGGGGGTTAATATTTACTTCGATCTATGGGATTGCCCATGACAATGCCACAAGTAGCCTCAATCGTCTTGGGTACCGTACTTGCTCGTCAGGAATGAGCTTCCATACGCGCCTTCAATCCTTGAATCGCCTCAACAGGCGTAGGATTGGCGCCATAGGCCATTGCCAGATAATACGCAAAGTAATCTCCAAAATGCAGGGTGGTCCATAACTGAGCCAGGGGTGTTTCCCCTTGAGCATTGTGGAAATCTGTTCCCAGACCTTCCAGCATAAATATCTCTTTTGTCAGATTGGCGCGCAACTCATTTCTTGGGTGATAGGATTTGGCGCGCAAGAACAAAATCATTGTCTTGGTGAGGATATCTTCCGGGTTGACCACACCAGCCGAGGTGTTGTGATTGGCCTCCGGTAAAAACTCGAACTGTCCCCAGGCTTTGGCCAGCTCGCAGATCTGCCCTTTCCAACGGCGGGCGACTGGGGCCAGGATATCTGCGCCGATCACCGTGACCCAACGCCCATAGCACTGACCAGCCAGCCGTTTGGCTGGATTCTCCATAGTAGGGATTTCCATTTTAAGATGGATTTGCTGAGATTTCATGGCGGAGACTGCACCTTCGAGTTCCGCCTCAGGGTCAGGGATCAAGCCCAAATGACTGAAGATAGCCAATAACAACCCAAAAGAGAAGCCTACCGCAGCGCGCGGCTGGCCAGCGTGATCGAACATCCACAATGCAGTGCCGGCAGCTTTGGCAGCAGCAGTCAATTTCCCGCCCGTGGAGATGGCCAAAATGTTACACTCATTTTCTACAGCGTTCGCGAATACAGAGAGCACCTCCTCGGTATTCCCCGAATGCGAAGAAACTATCACCAGGGTTTTCTCGCCGCTTGCCCAAGCGGGCAGATCGTAATCACGATGCACCACTACCGGAACAGAACAGATAGGTGCAATGTAAGCGGTTAACAAATCAGCCCCAATGGCCGAGCCACCCATGCCAGCGATCAGCACTTGAGTGATGCCATTCCATTCCGGCAAAGATAGGCTTTTTCCCAACTCCCAGGCTTGAGCTAACTGATCGGGCAGGGTATCGATCTCAGCGATCATATTCTGAGAATCCAATTCTTGGAAAGCTTTGATGTCATCCAAATTCATGCTAGGTTTCCTTATCAGGGTTGATTTGATTCTGAAGTTTTGTAACAAGACTGTAAATATCGCGGCGTGCCCAACCAGACTCCCCTGTCAGGCGACGCGCGATTTGAGATGGTTTTTCTCCCTCGTCTAGCGCTGTAGCTATTGATCCGTATAAGCGTTCTGAAGACCACACTTCACCATCGGTTGAAGCTCCCGAGACAACTAAGGTGATCTCACCGCGCGGGGATTGAGCTGTAAAGTGCTGGATTGCGTCAGATATCTCCCCCCGAAAAAACTCTTCATGTAGTTTAGTCATCTCTCGGGCAACCGCGATCTCCCGATCGCCAAGTATCCCCAAAAGGTCACTCAAAGATTCCAACAGCCGATGAGGTGTTTCCAAATAGATCAATGTATAGGGTAGTGAGACAATGTCTTCGAGAGCACGCTGACGCTGTGCCGATTTGCGCGGCAAATAGCCCAAATAGAGATAAGAATCGCTGGGCATTCCAGAAGCAGTCAACGCAGCTACCGGCGCGGTGGGTCCTGGGATAGGGCTAACAGTGTGACCTGCCTTTAGTGCTTGGCGTACTAATGCAAACCCTGGGTCATTGATTCCAGGACTCCCCGCATCGGAAACCAGGGCTACATCCCCTAGATCCAAAGCGGCAACGATCTTTTTTAACTGGCTTGCTTTGCTATGCTCGTGATAACTAAGAAGCGGTTGTGATGGTTCGATCTTGTAGTGAGACAATAATTTGCGCGTCTGGCGTGTATCCTCCGCGGCAATCAACGACACCTCGCTCAGCACTCGCACAGCCCGGTGCGTGATGTCCTCTAGATTTCCAATTGGAGTTGCAACCAGGTAAAGTGTGTTCATCACCGACTTGATCCCCTCAGGCTAAAGCTGGATATTCTTGAGCAGCCTTATGCTTCTCGAGAGTCTCCACCAATATATGCGCGATTTGACGCGCCGCATCAGGTCGCGCAGCCTTTCTACATGCTTGGACGGCCTGATCATACTGATCTGGATTCTCGAGCCATCTTCTAAGAGTATCTACGATTTGTTCTGGGTGTGGTGCCCAGACACCTGCCCCCTCCGATACCACATAGGGGATATTCCCCGATTCCTGGCCGGGGAGATGACTGTAGAGGATCATGGGTAAGCTAGCATTCAAGGCTTCTGTGATCGTACCCGGGCCGGCCTTGGTGATCAACACTTCCGCAGCGCGCATGAAATCTGGCATCGCCTTTACAAACCCATATACGAAGGTGGGTATGGAGAAATCACCGGCCGCCAATTTGGCCTTCAACCCTTTGTTGCGACCAGCAATCACAACCAAAGCGATGGGTAAATTGGCATTAGAAATCGCAGAAACAACTTTTTCCAATGGGCCCATCCCCTCACCCCCGCCAACCAACAGGACAACAGGGACGTCCATGGGCCAGCCCAACTGATTTCGAAGCTCTTCGACATCTCCCAACGGCTGACAGAATCGATCTGCCACTGGCAATCCGACCACTCGCACTTGTTTCGGCTCGAGCAGATATTTGATCGCCCTGCGACGGGCAGCTTCTGTGGGCACAATACAAAGATCGGCCCAGCGATGGTACCAACTGGCATGCACACTGACAAGATCCGTGACCACTGTTATAAAGGGAGGTCGCTCTTGCCCCAAAGCACGCAAAACCGGCTCGTTAGCCAGGGAATGCACCGAAACGATCAAATCGCTGGGATGCTCTCTCACTAATCTGCGATAGCCGTTCCGAATATAAGGCCAGGCACTCGCTGAAAGTGCACTGACCCGCTTGGGACCATCACTCAAGTGATACCCTAAACCCCAAGCACGTGGTGCGCGCACGATACGTGGGTATAGCGCTGGAAGCATTTGCAGTGGGGGAGGTGCATAATCTTTGAAGATATCTACCATCTCGGTAGAGTACTGATCTCCATACTCAAGTTGCAAAGCCTCAATGATCGCTTCGGTGGCGCTGCGATGACCACCACCTGTATCGGAAAAAAGAAACAGAATATGAGGTTGTTGTTTAGTTGGATGCTTCATGATTCTCTTCAGCTGGGATTATGCTCTTGACCCTTTTTGCCAGCTTACGCCGCGATAGCATAACCAGTCGCCCGCACCCCAAACATTCCAGGCGAATATCCGCACCGATGCGCAGCACTTTCCATTCGTAGCTGCCGCAAGGGTGGGGTTTGCGCAATCGCAGGAAGTCATGTAATTTCAGGTCTGGGAGCATATCAGCGGCATTATATCATGGGGATACCACCCTCCCGCAGGTTTGGTGGCGCTACTGGAATTGCCTGGGAGATCCCCCAGATTTGGGGGTGGGGCTGTCTGGAAAGGTCAACCCAGTTGGGTTGAAAAAAGG
>CAYWIC010000207.1:0-5929 GCA_964458115.1 uncultured Anaerolineales bacterium
ATCGGCATCTGGTGGTCGATCCACCTGAGACACCACACCTGGGGCAGCGGTCCCGAGCACGGCGCGACCACCGAGCGCACCAAGGCGTATATTGATTTTGCCGCAGATCACGGCATCCAGGGTGTGCTGGTAGAAGGCTGGAATGTGGGTTGGGATGGGATTTGGTACGGCTCGACGAATAATTTTCGTTTCACTACACCATATCCTGACTTCGATCTGGATGAGGTTACGCGTTATGCTCGAGAGAAAGGAGTACAGCTAATTGGTCACCACGAGACAGGGGGGGATGTGGTCAACTATGAGCACCAAATGGAATACGCCTTTGACCTCTACCAAGATGTTGGTGTGGAGATCGTCAAGACCGGTTATGCTAGCATGCTAATCGATGGTGAGGAATGGCATCATGGCCAACGCATGGTACAACACCACCAAGAAGTGGTCGAGCTGGCAGCTCAGCACAAGATAATGCTGGACGTACACGAGCCAGTCAAAGATACTGGCCTGCGGCGAACATACCCCAACCTGATGACGCGCGAGGGCGTGCGCGGTATGGAGTGGAACGCCTGGAGTCAGGATGGCGGTAACACGCCTGAACATACCACGGTGCTTCCATTCACGCGCATGCTAGCGGGACCTCTGGATTACACCCCTGGCATCTTCGACCTCACTTACGAGGGTCGCTACCCCGATAACCGTGTGCGTACTACCCTGGCCAAACAGTTGGCTCTGATGGTGGTGCTTTACAGCCCCTTACAGATGGCCGCCGACATGCCAGAAAATTACCAAGATCATCCAGCCTTCCAGTTCATCGTCGATGTACCCACAGATTGGGAAGACACCAAAGTGCTCAATGGTGAGATCGGCGAATACATCACCATTGCTCGAAAGGATCGCCACAGTGAGGAGTGGTATATCGGTGCCATCACTGACGAGAAAGGTCGTACCCTTGATATCGAACTGTCTTTTCTCGAGCGGGATGTGCAGTATGTCGCTGAGGTTTACGCCGATGGCGCCGATGCAAATTGGGAGAATAATCCCCATAGTTACGCTATCCGGCAAGAGATTGTTGATAGTGAATCAAGTATGGAGATTGTTCTGGCAGCTGGTGGTGGGCAGGCGATTCGATTAAAACCACCTAAAACTGAAAACGATTAAACACTGATGGAATCTTTTGACTTACGATATTAATCTTTCATCAATTGAGGTAAGGAGAAAACAATGAACGAAGAAAATCAAAAGGAAACGTCTGAAAGAACACGCTCCAAAGGACCATCTGAATTCCCCTGGTTTGGGGTTGTGCTGATTCTACTTGGGGTCATTTTCTTGGCGCAGCAGTTTGGAGATTTTTCTCTACAAAATTGGTGGGCCCTGTTTATCCTGATCCCGGCTTTCAGCGCCTTTGGGTCAACCTATGGGATTTGGCGCAAATCCGGCCGCTTCAACTTCGGTGTCTGGTCGACGTTTTATGGTGGACTGTTCCCCCTAACAGTCGCTTTGATCTTTTTGTTCGATCTCGATTGGGGTGAGTACTGGCCTGTGTTTGTAATTCTGGGTGGTCTTGGGATGTTGATCAGTGGGTTGCCCTTCAAGCGTCCCGAAGACGACGCCGTTCCGGCTGCCCTGCTCAGTCATCGCCCCTGGGGGATATTCTTTGGCCTTTCTGCGCTCCTACTGGGGTTGCGATTCTTGGGTCTGGATTTAGGCATTCTAGAGAATCTGCCATTCTTTGATGTGCAGAATTGGTGGGGCGTTTACATTCTAATTCCCGCCCTGGGGGGTTTGGTGACAGCGATACTCTTGGTGACAGGAGGTCAATCTGTTGTCTTGGTGATGATCAACCTGGCTTTGGCTGCGGTGATTGCTCTTACGGGCATGGTTGCGTTGCTGGGCCTGGACTGGAATTTGATGAATATGACTCTGCCGATAATCTTGATCTTAGTCGGGCTAGGACTGATGTTTGGCTTTGGTGGAAAGAAAAGCCAATAAATTGCGAGCAAAATTTCCTGTTGCTGTTCATCTCTTCCTGCTCTGTGGGGATCAGGTTCTGCTCCTACGACGCTTCAACACTGGTTACGAGGATGGCAACTACAGCGTCCCAGCGGGACATATTGACGGTGGCGAAAGTGTGCGGCTGGCCATGGTGCGGGAAGCTAGAGAAGAACTTGGGATAGAGGTCCGTCCGGATGATTTGATCTTCGCAGGCGTTTTCCATCGAAAATCGGACGACGAGCGCGTAGATTTCTTTTTGGGCACCCGCAGCTGGGATGGGGAAATGCGAAACAATGAGCCAGAGAAATGTGATCAGATCAAATGGTTCGCTTTGGATGAGTTGCCAAATAATATGGTTCCCTATGTCAGGCGGGCTCTCGAAGCCTATCAACGGGGGGAGCAATTTGTCGAGTATGGCTGGTAAATTTCTCAAATTATTTGCCTTACGTTTGGGTCAGTCGGCGGAAATACCCACTGAAAAGCTGACCATTCTTCACACGCCGGATATCGAATTCGAATGCCCTGCAGGCGCAGAATGTGAAGTACCCTTGATCGCTGCCGATTAATTCGAAGTGATTGAAAATGGAGAATCCTCTGGCCTAGTGCCGTGGCAGCCTGAGATGGTGATTGGCTCAGAAAATATAATTGATAAGAGCGGGTATACTTGGAACAAAAGTTACCTTGGGTACCTAAACGGATTCGCCCCGGATTGGATATATCAGACAGAGGCTATTGCGGAAGCGCTGCTATCAACTTTTTCAGGATGGTATCAGGCTTTGGAATTCGAATTCAAATGAAGGCGCACGTTGTAAAAGATTATCAATCGGATTATACAGAGGTCTGGCACATGACTACGGGGGAGCGCTTGCAAGTTGGTGATAGGGGCAGTGAGTGGCAAGGTTGGGTTTGGTGTACCAGCTCAGATGGGGAAAGCAGATGGGTGCCAGAAGCTTTCGTCGAGCGTCATGGAGAGTACTGCCTCGCCCTTCGGAATTACGAGTCAACGGAACTGAATGTTCAAGAAGGTGATACTCTGTTGATCATGGAAATAGAGAGCGGCTGGGGATGGTGTACAAGTACCGATGGTCATAACGGTTGGGTTCCATTATCGTGCGTCGAATTTGACCACGTGTAAAGTTTGGTGGTGGGAATTAGACGAGACTTGATCAATTAGCTCTGGAGATGGATTGATTTCGTAAGCAATTTCAATAAAAATTGAGAGGGATGAAAAGCAAACGTGCCGGAGTTCTGTCTCAATTTTGTGGAATTGCTGTTTTTCTGTTAATAACTTCAGCCTGTGTTCGGGTATCCTCCCTCCCGGCAAAATTCCCTTATGCAAACACAAAAGCATCCAGTGAAAGATTTTCCAGTTCCAGTGAAGTTGTCGAAATTCCTGTATTGACCAGCCTGCAAAAACCATCAGATACTGTTACCCTGCCTCCGGCGGCCACGTTGACACCTAATCCGGCAATAAATCCAACGAAAATGCCCATGCAGACGCCCACTGGCACTCCGCAACCAGAATTGTATCTTGATCAGAATTACTACTGCCGAGAGCAGCCTGATAGATACAGCGCAGAAGTTTGGACTTTCTCTAAGGGGGAGACTTTGAAAGTCATTTACACCAAAGAGAATTGGTATCTGATCGAATTTTCTGATCCCCAGACTCACGATACCGCCTGCTGGATCGGGGGCGGGATCATGGAGGGTGCTGATGTTGCCAGTGAAGCGGCCCCAAAAAAGGCAGAATTTTCAGATGATGAGCCTTACATCTACTTGCCTCAAAACACGCGCTGCCGTGAAGGCAACTCGAGGATCTTTAGGGACGTCTGGTTCTTCGAAGCAGGAACAAGTTTGAACATTATCGCTATCGATGAGCAGGGCTGGTATAAGGTCGAATTCATTGACCCGCGCACGAATGACACGAATTGTTGGATCGGAATCGGTGAGGTTCATGGCGATATTACCTCATTGCCAGTAGTAACCATCCCTGATCCTTTGCTGCAAAATTTACAAGATGTCACTGTTAGCCAGCGGGCAATTACAATTAGCTTTCGAGATAAAGGGATCGTGGACGGCGATAGGATTAAACTCACTATCAATGATCAAATTCTCATTGATGATTACACCCTGACCGAAAGCTTTTTCTGGGTCAAAATAGCATTAGATCAGGGAGAAAACACTGTCTTGGTAACTGCATTGAACGAGGGAGATGACCCCCCAAATTCTGTCGAAATGCATATCAGTCATGTGGTTGGGGGTCCGGCAAAGCAAGAAACCCATGCGTTTGCAGGTATTCACTCAAAAATGATCATCACCGCCCCTTGAGAATTTCATTCGTATACTTCAGGGTTCACGCAATGAGGAAGCCGCTTACCTCTCAAACCGGCTAATAGATTGTCGCAGGCTAATTCGGCCATGCGTTTGCGGGTGAACTGCGTCGCCGATCCGATGTGGGGAACGATCAAGCAGTTGGGTAGATTGTAGAGCGGGTCATCGGGGGGTAAGGGTTCAGGATCAGTAACATCCAGGGCTGCCGCAGCGATCCATCCTTCGCTCAGAGCAAGGTGCAGGTCTTGGCTGTTGACTACAGGGCCACGCGCGGCGTTGATCAGGATTGCTGTCGATTTCATGGTTTGCAATGCCTGTGCATTGATCAGGCTGGTCGTCTCGGGGGTGAGTGGGCAATGCAGGCTGACGAAATCACTTTCACCTATTAATTCAACCAAGGATTTGCGTATAGCCAATACGCTTTCGAATTCTGGTTTTGGATTAGGGTCGCTGTAGATGATCTTCATGCCAAAAGCTGCTGCTCTTTTGGCAACGGCTGAGCCGATCTTGCCCAGCCCGATGATACCAAGAGTAGCTCCATTTAGGTCCGCTCCTAGCCAGCCGGTAGGTGACCAGGTCGTCCAGCGTCCCTGGCGCGCGTCCAGGCTGGCTTCAGGGAGCTTGCGGGCCGCCGCCAGGAGTAAAGCCAGAGTCAGGTCGGCGGTGCCTTCTGTGAGCACCCCCGGAGTATTTCCCACAGGGATACCACGTCGGGTACAGGCGGCTACTTCGACATTATCATAACCCACAGCCATATTGCTGACTACTTTTAGTTTGGGAGCCTTGCTGAGCAAATCCTCGGAAACAGGAATGGTCAAAAGCGAAAAGAGTCCCTCCGCCTCAGGCAAACGTTCAGCCAACTCAGGGACCAGGTGATCGACTTCGGCAGGCCCGGTCACCAATTGGCACTGATCCTCCAGACTAGGTAGCCATTCATCGGGAAGTTTATGCGTGATCAGGGCTAAGGGGAGATTATCAGACATGAGAGCCTCTCTACAATGCGAAAATAAAGGTTAGATCATTGACGTTGGTCAGCGTGGGCCCGGGCTTTAACAAATCCCCCAGCGGATCGAAGAATTCATACGCGGCGTTGTGTGACAGGAATTCAGCGGGTTTCAGGCCTTGGAGATTTGCCTGGCTCAAAGTATTCCCACTGACGACCGCCCCAGCAGCATCGGTGGGACCATCATCTCCATCTGTCGCCAAAGTGACAAGGAAGGTATCTTTGATTCCGGCCAGCCCTGTCACTGCGCTCAAAGCTAATTCCTGATTGCGTCCACCCAGTCCATCTCCGCGCAGTGTGATCGTGGTTTCGCCCCCCGCGATTATGCAGGCTGGGCGTGGGATGGGGTCGCCGGTAGCATCGATTTGCTGGGCAATTGCAGCCATCACCGGGCCGATTTCTCGTGCTTCACCACCCAGGCGCGTTGTTAACAATAGGACACCGAAGCCTTCGATTACAGCGCGTTCCCTCGCGGCCTTGGCCGCTCTGAAATTGTTGCCGATGATGACATTCTGGGTGCGTTGGAAGACTGGTTCACCTGCTTTGGGCGTTTCGGGAACCTCTCCATTGATAATGCGCTGTGCTAACCCTTCGACGATTGCTGTT
>CAYWIC010000207.1:5939-7819 GCA_964458115.1 uncultured Anaerolineales bacterium
TCTTTGATTCTCTCAGACGTGATCGGCGATCCATTGGACGTAATCGCATACTGGGCAATATAGTATTTTTTGATAATTGACAGGGCATTGGCATAGGTTGTTGGGTCAGGCACGGTTGGCCCGGATGCGATTACGTCCAAAGGATCGCCGATCACGTCTGAGAGAATCAAAGAGACAACCTGTGCGGGAAAGGCATGCCGGGCCAGATTGCCACCCTTGACCTGGGAAAGGTGTTTGCGAATGGTGTTGATCTCGTTGATATTCGCCCCACAGGAGAGCAATACTTTGCTTTGTCTCTGCAGATCATCCAAAGAAACAGATGGAACTGGTGCCGTTAACAGCGCAGATCCCCCACCGGAGATGAGGAAGATCACGAGATCATCAGTGGTTGTGGTTTGCAGGAGTTCGATGATCCTTTGCGCTCCATCGACCCCGCGCTCATCGGGGACAGGGTGTGAGGCTTCGATAATGGTGATTTTTAAGTTTTGTTTTATGGATTTTGGCTGTATTGCCTTTGTGATCAGGATGCCCTGGCTGAGGCGATCTCGGAGAATGTCGGCGGTGGACTGAGCCATGGGCAAGCTGGCTTTGCCGAAACCAATCAGGAACACTCGCTTGATAACATCGAGATCATAATCTCTCCTACCAACGCTGAGTATGTCTCTTTTCAATTCTAAGTGATTGGCTACAGCCCGGGTGGGATCGACGGCGGTGATCGCTGCAGCCAAGATGCGCGAAATTTTGTCGCCATGGGGTGAGGTTCGCAAAGTAGCTGTTAGAAAGCGTTTGGATTCCATCTATGAGAGACGTGAAGGATTGCAGTATTTGCCTGGATTCGACTTATTGGTTGAGAGGCTGGACACACTGAGGGCCGTCATTTTTGGGGCTGTTGACAAATGTTGAGACAGGAAACGCACCCATCTTTACGGCTGGGTAAGAAACGAGAAGATCGTCCAATTCGCCGAGTGGCACTTCCCCAGGGGAAAGCCAACGATCATAGGTGGATGGAGGTAGGATCACCGGCATCCGATTATGGAGGGGTTTGACGAAATCATTGGGCTCTGTCGTGATAATCGCCGCCGATAGGACCTCCGAGCCATCGGGCGCGTTCCAGCGATCCCAAAGACCTGCAAAGGTGAATAGTTTCCCAGATTTCAGGCTGATATAGTGGGGCTGCTTGGATTTACTGCCGGGTAGCTTTTGCCACTCGTAGAAACCCGAACATAGAATCAGGCAGCGGCGGTATTTGTAGGGCGCTTTGAAGGAAGGCTTTTCAGCCAGCGTCTCACCCCGGGCGTTGATCATGCGGTTGCCAATCTTGGGATCCTTTGCCCAGAAAGGGATCAAACCCCACACGAAATAATCCAGCCGATATTCGCCTGTGTTAGGAATCACGGCGATAGGCTGGCTGGGGGCGATATTGTAGCGCGGGGTATAAGATTCAAACCCTGCAGGGGTTATCAAACCTGAGAACGTGTCGATGATCTCTTCGGCTGTGGCTGTGAGTGCAAATCGTCCGCACATAGTATTTCCCTTTCGAGTAAGTAGCTATTTAAGCACCCTCTATTACGGGGCGGTGTGTAGGAGAATTTTCGTCCATATTAATATTTTTCAAACGAACTTGATCCTTCTGGCTGCGAATATAACCATTTGAAGCAATAACCAACCATGCTGCCAGCGGTGGATATTAGTTTTGCCATAACCGCGTTTCCGATATCGTATTGGTAGGTCCACGATTTTAAGGTTAAGTTTGGCAGCCCCAAAAAGAAGGTCGAAATCTCCAAATGGATCAAAATCCCCGAAATAGTTACGATTGGCAGAGATTAAATCGTAATCATCTTTCCAAAGCACTTTTGTACCGCATAAAGTATCTTTGATGG
>CAYWIC010000208.1:0-7781 GCA_964458115.1 uncultured Anaerolineales bacterium
GTAGAGGCAGCATAATCGAGATAAATTTTGTCTGAAATCATAATCGCCGATTATAGCATGATCATCTGCCACACAGCGCAGCGCTCACCTGTTCACAATCCAACTTCTAATCTCTAACCTCCAACCTCCAAAACAATGTCCCTTTGATATAATAGCTGGGCTTTCATATGATAAATCTCTCTGGAGGACTGATGTCTCATACAATCAAATTTGGTACCGATGGCTGGCGAGGGAAAATCGCCGAGGATTACACATTTGCCAATGTGCGACGTTGCGCACAAGGATTTGCGTCTTATCTAATTAAGCAGGGTCACCAAGGAAAATGGGTTGTGGTCGGCCACGATAAGCGCTTCCATGGCGAGAACTTCGCTGCCGCGGTGGCTGAGGTTTTAGCTGGGAATGGATTGCGCGTCTATCTTACCGATGGGGCTTCCCCAACACCGGTGATCTCGTATTCCGTGGTTGCCCGCAAAGCTGTGGGAGCTGTCAATGTGACTGCCTCGCACAACCCCTATCACGATAACGGTTTCAAGGTGCGCGATGAAAATGGTGGCGCGATCCCGCCGGAAGGCTTGAAATTAATCGAAAGCTTTATTCCCGACAGCGAAGCTGAGGCCAAGCGGCTTGAGCTTAAAGAAGCGCGCCGTCAGGGCTTCGTTAGCTACTTTGACCCTGACCCAGACTATATCGCCCATATCAAAACCCTGGTCGACCTGGAGCCGATCAAGGAAGCAGGGCTCAAGATCTTAATCGAGCCGATGTGGGGCAATGGCGCTGGTTGGTTCCCCAAGTTGCTGGCAGGCGGAAAAACCGAGGTCATTGAGATCCACAATACCCGTCACCCTCTATTTCCGGAGATGAGCCGTCCTGAACCGATCCCCCCCAATGTGGATGTTGGGCTGCAAGCTACGCTCGATCATGGCGCAGATGTGCTCTTGATCAATGATGGCGATGCCGACCGGGTTGGCTTTGGCGACGAAAACGGACAATTCATCAACCAGCTGCGCGCCTATGGCTTGCTGGCGTATTATTTATTGGAAGTGCGCGGCGAGCGTGGCCCCATCGTCAAGACCATCTCCACTACTAAGATGCTCAATAAGCTGGCCGAGATCTACGGTGTGGATGTATACGAAACCGGCGTAGGCTTTAAATTCGTTGCCCCCAAAATGCTTGAAACGGATGCCATGATCGGAGGGGAAGAATCGGGCGGGTATGCTTTCCGTGGCAATGTCCCTGAGCGAGACGGCATCCTGGCGGGCTTGTATTTTCTGGATATGATGGTCAAGCTTGAGCGCAAGCCTTCTAAGCTGCTCGACCTGCTCTTTAGCAAGGTCGGCGCGCACCATTACGACCGGATCGACACACCCTTCAAGGGCGAGCGCCAGGAGAAGATTGACCGTATTCTGAATGCCAACCCCGAGACCATCGGCGGCTTGAAGGTCGAGGGTCTGCTGACTATCGATGGATACCAGTTCCAGCTCGAGGATAATGGCTGGCTGCTGATCCGTTTCTCAGGAACCGAGCCGATCATCCGCGTTTACTGCGAGACTACGCACGAGGACAAGGTTCAGGCCATTCTTCAGGATGGTCTAAAGATTGCAGGGATAAGCTAAGGACGACGTGCGAGGTGTGGGATGATGGGCTCACTCCGCACTTGGCACTCTAAACCTCGCAGATGAATTTAACAGATACGCATTGCCATTTGTATTTTGATCAATACGATAAAGACCGGGAAGCCGTTCTCGCTCGGGCGTGGGAGGCGGGTGTAGAGCGTATTCTGGTTCCGGGCATTGACCTGGCATCTAGCGCTGTAGCGGTTGAGTTGGCTGAGACGTACCCCCAGGTGTATGCTGCTGTGGGGGTACATCCTAATTCTGCCACCACCTGGGACGTGGGTACGCTTGACGAACTGGCGCACTTCGCTGCGCATCCCAAGGTGGTTTCCATTGGCGAGATCGGTTTGGATTATTACCGTGATCGAGCGCCGCGCGGGATTCAAAAGCGTGTCTTTCGGGATCAGATCGAACTTGCAGGGCGAGAAAATCTCCCCATCATTATTCACACGCGTAATTCCAGCCCGAACGACCGGGCTTGTTTTTCCGATATCGTTGAGATCATCACGGAAATGCGTGATGATCTGTCTGATGAGCATCCAGGCGTATTTCATTCTTTTTTGGAAAGCGAGCCAGAAGCGCTGCAGGCTCTGGATCTCGGTTTCTACGTTGGCATCACAGGGCCGGTGACCTTCAAAAATGCGCAAGAGTTGCGGAATGTAGTTATTTCTGCCCCGCTAGAAAAAATGCTGATCGAGACGGATGGACCCTTCTTAACTCCGCACCCCTATCGCGGAAAACGGAATGAGCCCGCTCATGTGTATTATGTTTCGGAGAAGATCGCCCAATTGCGCGGCCAATCACCTCGCTCGGTAGCTGAGATCACAAGCCAAAATGCCGCAAAACTGTTCCATTGGAGAAATTCGGATTGAGCACTCGTTTCTTTAGTTTAGTAGAAAAAGGTATTCAAGATGTGGAAGAGATGATGCGCGCCCAGGTCGATGCGCATCATCCAGATCTACATACCGTTGTCGAACACTTGGTTTCCTCAGGCGGGAAACGAGTTCGCCCCGCGGTGACGTTGCTGACAGGCAGGATGTTTGGCGCTGACCCCAAGCGGTTGATCATCCTGGCAGCTTCCATTGAGATGCTGCATACTGCCACCCTGGTTCACGATGACCTGATCGACGGTTCATTGTTGCGACGGGGCATTCCCACGGTCAATGCCGAATGGTCCCCTGCTGCGACGGTCCTGGCGGGGGATTATATTTTTGCCCGTGCCGCAAAGATGGCCGCTCAAACCGACTCCGTCGATGTGATGCAGAGTTTTGCCGAAGCCCTGGCGACGATCGTTGATGGTGAGATCACCCAGATGTTCACCAGCCGCGGGATTGCCAGCCGAGAGGATTATTACCAGCGCATTTATGCCAAAACGGCTTCGATGTTTGTGTTGGCTACCAAGTCAGCGGCTTTGATCAGCGAGTGTGACGAGGGCACTGTCGAAGCCATGCGTATCTTTGGTTATGAGATCGGGATGGCCTTCCAGATTGTCGACGACATTTTGGATTTCACCGGTGAGCAGGAAGCTGTGGGAAAACCCGTCGCCAGCGATTTACGCCAGGGATTGGTGACCCTTCCGGCGATCTACTACCAAGAAGGCAATCCCGATGACGATGATATGAAAGCGGTCTTAAGTGGTGAATTCGCTGATGAAGAACGCATACTCCGTCTGGTGGCTGCCATTCGCGACAGCGGGTCTATTCAGCAGGTTTTCGAAGAAGCGCGCGGGTATGTCGAGCGTGGCCTGGGACATCTTGGGGGAATGCCGAAAAGCGTGGAGAGAGATGCGTTGTACGAGTTGGGAGAGTATATTGTCGATAGGCAAGTCTGAAATCTAAACTGTGCCACTTCTGCGCCACTTTCAAAGAGAATCAAAAAGAGCCTGCGTGTAGTCAGGCTCTTTTCTCTGGTAGGCCGGGTGGGGGTCGAACCCACACGGTATTACTACCGAGGGATTTTAAGTCCCTTGCGTCTGCCAATTCCGCCACCGGCCCACGGGATTAATTCTACACCGAGTTGGGGAGAGGTCAAGGGAGTTGCGCAAAAAAGAATACAGTGGATTGGGATTATCACCACAGAGCTCCCACCGGAGGTGGCTCCATTGGCATCTTTGGTGAGCGCATTTCTATAATTTTCGTAGCTATTTATCAGCGTTTGCCGCTACTTTGAGAAAGCACGCGACCCCCATATAATATACGTTGACCTGAATCGATCACTGTGGTAAAAATACGCTCTGTTGGAATAAATCAATAATCTACGCCTAATGCTGCCGCACCAAATGCGGTGGCAGCGGAGGACCCAATTTTGGGGCGAATCGTCCGAAGGACGTAGGGCCAGCTTCTCCGGCCCGAGCCCGTCAGCTAACCCCGCCGGCGTTGGAGAAGGTCACCTAGTTAAGTATAGGTGCCCTTTTTTTCTGCAATGCAGAGCTGGAGGGGCGCCGCCAATTCGGAGGCAAAAATGTTTAATCATTGGATCGTAATGCAAGTTGCAAAAGAACATCAGGCTGACCTGATGCGCGAGGCTGAGCAGGCTCGCCGTGGTCAACCTCTCAAGAAAGATAGTAGGTTATCCTCACTCGTGCAGAATATTCGGGTGGTGGTTATGTCGCTGTCCTAATTAAATGTATAAAACCGAAAAAGGTCTCAGTATCCTACTTGAGGGTGCTGAGACCTTTTTTGTGTGATCAAAGAAATTGGATGAGCAATTATTCTTCCCTTTTCTTTGCCAGGGCTTCTGCCAATATGTTGGGGGTATAGTAATCCCAGTCATCTGGGTCAGGAGAAGGCCCCCAGCGATCACCGCCACTCAAACCCCCATAAAAATGACCGGAGTCATCTTCGTCACTACCTCCACTGGGGCTAAACGTGGAGCTGCCAGAAGAACCGTAGCCAAAATATGCTTTGGGGTCCATACCCCCTCCTGCGACCATCTGCAGAAAATTGGCTTCCCTATCCGGTCCTTGAGGAGGCTTGTGGGATGTGTCTGGAGGCAGGCCATCGCCATCACCATATGAACCTGTGAAAGGCATGGGTTGATTACCATCAACCAGATATCCCTTGGAAACCTCAATCCCTTTTTCGTCCCAGTAGATAAAGTATTCAGTTCCGTCCTCACAGGAGATATGGGCCTTACCGCTCTCGCCTGAGTTGCTGGACATTGTGGCGATATCTGATACGTGGTCTTTGGTGCTCTGGCAACTCGCAGAGGTGCCGCCACTTTGGTCTGATTCTGTTCCGTCTGTGCGATCTCTATGGATGTAATAGCTGGTTTCACCCTTTGATCCAACACCAGAGCCGCCAACTGGGGGGCCACCACCCGAGGTGCCTTTCCCCAAACCTGGGTAATCGCCACCTCCACCAGGTAACTTTTTCCCATCTACAGCACCTGGGATCAATCCATGTTTGCCCAACCCTTCAGCAAGAATTTCTTCCTCAGGCAAGTGACGTTCAATCTGAGGTGTTTCTAGCTGGTCAGCATCGAAATCTCCCTCGTTGACAATACCAACAGGATGTTCAACGGTGGCAGTTTGTGACTCTGTAGTATCGTTTGTGACGATCACCGAATCCATATCTTCCTCATATACTTCCCCATCGCGTCTGGCATCAGCGGCATCACTGGCTACATCTGCTTCTTCGTCACTTTTACCGAGGTTGTCTTCTTCTTTAACCGCTTCAGGGAGTCCCTCATCCGGGGGTTCGTTTTCGCCCTGCCCCTCATCCAAAACAATAGGATCTTCTTCTTCAACGCTTGTTTCGGCTGGAGCGCTGCCGCTGGGCTTCGATTCGCCCGTATCTGGATCAATATCCCGGGCAATTTGCGATTCTTGCTCAGATGCCTGCGCGGGTTCTTCGATGAGGGTATCTACGATATCAGTGATGGCTGTTTCGACTTGTTCGGATTGCTCAAAGTCGCCACTCTGCTCTACGTGAGCATCGGCTTCGTATGTGGCGTCTTCCAGGGATTGTTCTTCGGCTTCCGGTTCGTCTGATGCTTCAATGATCTCTTCAGGTTGTGTGATTTCCATCTCATCCATTATCTTGCTCCATATGGGTCTTGCGAAAATTCTTTAGATTTTGTGTTCCTGAAGGGATGCTAGATTGATTTGGACCACGGCCTCAGGTTCTTTTCTATAATTTTTGTCGTCTATTGAGGCAAAAAAGTAACGAATCATTTTGCAGTTGAACCTGATCGCATTCTCGGAAGTAATTGCGCGGGCAAAATGAAGCTATTAAATTGTATTTGCGCGGCTGAAAAACTGATTGGCCTGCTGAAATAGTTCGAGCTTCTCCTCGGGAAATGGCAGCCGCGATTTGGACGTCGCCAGGGCCAATAAACAATAGGCAAGATTTGCCAGGTGTTCATGGTGGATGTGGATTGCTGCGTCATTTACCCCCATTGTCTCTACTATGTGTGTGAGTGCAAAGGATTTGACAGCCATAACCGGTTTCTTTTCTTCCAAGGGATTGGCTACCTCGTGCTTAAGAAATCCCTGCAGCACCTCGAAATTGGGTTCTGAAATCAAAGTGAAATAACCGAAATGGCAAGGAGCTACGCAGAATTGGCAACCACGCCGATGATGCAATCGGTTTTCAGGTCGAGCACGTTGGGGTAGTCGTGAAACCAACCCCAAAATCTCTTGGAATGCCTGGGCACCGGCTGGGCTTCCATCCGCGCCGATTACTCTGCGACCCAATTCATCAACCCATTCTTTAGCTGGATCGCGAGTGTTCTGGTGAAAAGCGACGATGTGATGGCTGACCTCGGGGGCAATTGCCTTGAAATAATCGGTCAACGTCATCCCAGCCTGCTTGGCAACATGTTCGCGCAGTGACTGGGCGGCTTTCATCAGTTCGTCAACTTTTTTAGGTGGGCAGAAAGCCAGCAAGTAATAATAGCAGATTGTCTGCTTGAGACTCTGAGCGGGGATATTCATGGCCATGGCAATCATCTCCTTCTTCTATCATTCGTCCCCCAGGACGGTTTTGCCAACAATTCTTATCAAGCGTAATAGCAATTTGATTAGTACGCAAGTACTAGGTACATCGCGCTGAATTCATTATACACGAAGTTTTACGCAAGCAAAATCGCTTCGATAGACCCTTCCACCTCAGGCATCGACTCAGGGAAACAATATCCTGAACTAAGATAAAATCCAACGCGGCTTAAAGAATTTCGTGCCTTGCGAAGTCGATTGGCAATCCAATAAATTGATAATCAATTTGCTGTAATTGAAAAATCCCCGCCACTCACGGAGTGGCGGGGATTTTGATCGCATAAGTTTAATTATTTAGTCGCCAGAACCAGCCAATGTATCAGGAACAGGCTTCTTGCTTTGCATGATCGCCCAGACCAAACCCGCCAGTAGCGCCAGGACGGCAAACCAGCCACCCCAGCCCAGGTCTTTGTACGTTACAACGATAGGGGCAACGATCAGCGCCACCAGGTTGGCCACTTTGATCATTGGGTTGAGGGCCGGTCCAGCGGTGTCCTTGAAGGGATCACCGACGGTATCGCCGACCACGCTGGCTTTGTGTCGCTCAGAGCCTTTGCCCAGGTTGTTGGCCGGATCTTTGGGCTCGTCCTCGATCATCTTCTTGGCGTTATCCCAGGCGCCGCCGGCATTGTTCATGTAAACAGCAAGCAACTGCCCGGAGAGGATCAGGCCTGCCAAGAAGCCACCTAGCGCTTCCACTTGCAGCACCAGACCCACGATGATGGGGGAGAGCACGCCGATGAGCGCCAGGGGTACCAACTCTTTCTGGGCTGCTTCCGTAGAAATTGTCACCGCCTTCTCATAATCCGGCTTGACCTTGCCCTCCAACACGCCGAGCTTAAACTGGCGACGGACTTCCTCGATGATCAGTGAGGCTGCCCGGCTTACGGCTTGAATGGCAAAGGAAGAAAACAGCCAGGGGATGGCGCCACCGATCAACAATCCCACAAAAACTGCCGGCATAGACACACGGATACCATTGGCCAGCGCGGTGGGGTCAACCCGCCCGACGTCGGTAATGAAGGAGCCGAACAGCGAGACCGCGGCGATGACGGCCGAGCCAATCGCGATACCCTTGGTGACTGCCTTCGTTGTGTTACCCACAGCGTCCATATCAGCCATGATCTTCTGGGCTTTCTTGGTCTCTTCGTCCTCGAGCTCGTTCCAGGCCA
>CAYWIC010000209.1:0-7696 GCA_964458115.1 uncultured Anaerolineales bacterium
ATATTCACCAACCTGATTTTTGCCCTCAATGTCCGAACTCTTGTCCGAACCTAAGAAATATCTCTGGCCAGTGAATATGCTTTTGGCCGATGCTGGTCTGCACAGATATTCATTTGGTTTCAGGGCAAACATAGAAGATATTTCTGAAAATATACTTGACTGGTTAACCATTTAGATCGTATAATTTACTTAACTGGTTAAGGAGATTGACATGGAAAATGATTTTTTGCGAGAGCTAGAATATTTGGGGATAACTGCCAGGCTCAAACGTTTGAGCGATACACTCTCAACAAGCATTCGAGAGATTTACAAATTTCAAGAGTTGGATATAGAGCCTAGCTGGCATCTGGTTTTCCTGTTCCTTCAACAGAGAAGAACATGTTCAATGGTCGAAATTGCCAAAGCGCTGCACCTCTCACAGCCAGCTCTTACGAAAATGATCAAGCGAATGGTATCGAATGGATACATTGAAGTTATCCGAGATGCGAACGACAATCGAAAAAAAAACCTAATGCTCTCCGCAAAAGCCGAAGCTGAATTCCCCAAATTTGAAAAGGTTTGGGATGCAGGCCAAAATTCGGTTCGTGAAATCCTGGAAGAAACCCCTGAATTTATTGGGAGTTTAGAGGTATTCGAGAACCAAATTCGAAACAAATCATTCAGAGATCGAGCACTTGGATTCTTAGATGATGATTGATACCTCAAGCATTTAAGATGATTTATTTTTGGCCCCCTAGGAATCGCCGTGGGAGTTAGCAGATTTGGGGGTATTGGGCGAGCGGAGCTCGCCCAATACCCCCAAATCTGGAGTTCACCATGGGAACTCCTCGAGACCCTTAATCTAATCACGGAGGAAAAAATGGTTCAAATTGGAAACACCCCCTTGATCAAATTGGAAAGATTGGCAGGGCCAGAATGCGCAGATGTATATGTAAAATATGAAGGGGGGAATCCCACTGGAAGTATGAAAGATCGAATGGCCCTCTCCATGATTGAAGGCGCCGAACGAAGGGGCGACTTAAGGTCAGGCGGGAGGGTCGTGGAATATACGGGGGGGAGCACCGGAAGCTCGTTAGCCATGATCTGTGCAACGAGAGGCTATGAAGCCCATTTCGTATCATCAAACGGATTTGCAGAAGCAAAGCTGCAAACGATGCGGGCTTTTGGGGCCACAGTAGAAATCATTCCAGCAGAGCATGGCATCCTAACAGCAGACATTATCAACCAGATGATTGCACGCACAAAAGAACTGATCAACGAACCGGATACCTTTTGGCCAGACCAAATCAATAATCTCGATAATAAAAGTGGCTATCACTCCATGGCAAAGGAAATAATGGAAGATGTAGGCACAGATATAGATGAATTTGTTTCGGTCGTCGGAACGGGAGGTTGCATTTCTGGAAACTCAGAGATTTTGAAAATGCACATCCCTACCCTGCGGACTATCGCTGTAGAGCCTTTCTATGTGCGCAACATTTCCGGTGGGGATACGAGTGGTAAACACCGCTTGGAAGGAATTGGATTATCGTTTGTCCCCAGCATCCTCAGAGGAGATCTGATTGATGAAGTCATATCCGTGAAGGATGAAGATGCCTATCGAACGGCAAATAACTTAGCAAGGCAGGAAGGGATTTTGGGAGGGATAACGTCTGGGGCCAATGTTTGGGCTGCGCTGCAGAGAGCCAAAGAATTGGGGCCTGGGAAGAAGATCGTAACCGTGATTATCGATACTGGATTACGGTATCTACATGGCGATTTATATCGATGACCAGCTTATTTCTACCTCAAAACAATCCCCATTCCTAACAATGCATCCACACCTGAAGAATTTCCCCAGTTCAATAAATTATCTAAAAGTTGCTTTGATTCTCCGAATCCTGCCATGAGGTAATCCAGCGCATTGACCAATCGCTCATCGGCCAGACCTTGTGCAGCGCACTCGATCAGGTTGGCACTCAGGGTAGTAGTCTTTTCATACGCGGCCTCTATGATCTGATTGTTGAACAAATCGAGATCATTTCCAATTTCCAACACAGCATTCCAACGATTGATGGTCAGGAGCAAGCCAATCAGGAAATCATCGCCGGAGGGAGTCAGGCCAGTCCCACGTCCGAGAAGGCTCTTGATATATTCCAGAGTCGAGAGAAGCTGCGACTGCTTGAGATACTTTCCAATGGACAAGATTACTGGCTTAATGTCGGGTAGTTTTTCTTCTGAAGTTTGCTTTTCTGCAATGGTGGTTGGCAGCAAGGTGGACAGCAACCCGCTGAGTCCTTGGCCTGCCTTGTGCGCATAGGCGTGACTGGCAAATGCAGCCAAGCGTGAGGGCAGAGTTGATTTTTGGTACGTGCTGAGGAAGGGGTGCTCAGGTTGCCATATGTCGGCATCTTGGGTGTGGATGATTAGATCCAGTTGGGGAACGGTGATCAGGCCTGGGGTCAGTTGAACCAGCTCTCCAGGAGTCAGCGCCCTAAGAGGGTGAGTTTCTCCTTTTAGGTTGATGCTCATGGGACCACGAAATTCTTCATAGGAAAGGAATATCACCCACTTGGGTTTTGTTTTAAGGAAGATCCCCCGGGAAGTTATTCCCATCACCTCAGCGACTCCACCACTAGAGATTGTAGCCTGCGCAACGGAGCCGCATGCTCTGGCAGATAACTCTTGGGTTACAGCTTGGTTTGGCCTGGACATAAGGGGTATTATAATACTGGAGAGGATGCTATTATGCTAGGCAAAATAACCACTATCCGTGCACGCTTGCTGATTGGCTTTGTCTTGATGGCTGCTCTATCGGCGATCTTTATTTCTGCGGGGTCCATTGTCGTTGGCTATTTCAACGGGCAGGAGCAAACGCGCAATCGACTGGAATCAGTCGCTTTGTCGAAAGAGCTGAAAATTAGCGCCTGGACAGCTGGGTTGCAGAGTGAGATGACGGGCATCCTCACAGAAGAATACACAGCCGACCGAGCCACCATCGTACTCTTTTTGGCTCGGGAGCATGAGTACTATTCGATTCTCAATGGAGCGGTGCGAAACCGACTGCGTTATTTCGTTAATCAATCCCCGGAAATCGAAGAATTATTTCTGGTCGATCTAGATGGACAGGTTGTCTTATCTACCGACGCTGAGCGCGAACGGGTGGATACCAGTGATCAGCTATTCTTTCGCCAGGGATCGCAAGGGTCATTTGCTCAATTGCCTTTTGGGAGCGAAGAAGCTTCAGGACTGAGTGATGCTGCTGTCCCTTTATTGAAAGATGCGGATAAAGCTGTTTTTATCGCAAAACCTGTTCTCACTGCTGCGGGTCAAACATTTGGTATTATGGTTGGTCGCGTTGGGACTGAACCGTTGCGCCAGATCTTAACTGACCAAACAGGTGGGCTGGGTGAGGGTGGCAAATCATATCTAGTAGATGACGCGCATTCATTGCTAACCGCATCAAATCTCGCCGCGGCACACAGAGTTTATCTGATTGGACAGTCCCATGGGATTGACATTATTCTCGAAAATAAAAACCAGGGCTCTGGCAGTTACGTCGATTATCGCGGTATTCAAGTAGTGGGTGTCTCTCGCTGGCTGCCGGAACTCCAGGCGGCTTTGATGGTGGAACAGGACCGCTCTGAGGTATTTCGATCCGTTTTTACCAGCCTGGGTGTCAATTTGGCGATTACGTTGCTAATCGTGTTATTTGCTGTAGCCATCTCATCGTATATTTCCAAAAGCATTGCTACCCCTTTGGTAGACTTAGCCGATACGGCTACCCAAATTGCAGCAGGGGATTTGGATCGCCGGACAGAAGTATTTCGCGAGGACGAGGTGGGCGTGGTGGCGCGTGCTTTTAACAGTATGACGCAGCAACTGCGTGACTTGATCAATAGTTTGGAGCAGCGGGTTGAAGAACGCACGCAGGCGTTGCAGAATGCTAACCGCTCGCTGGAGAGACAGACGTTGCAATTGGAGACAAGCGCCCAGGCCAGCCGTGAAATCACCTCGATTCTTGAGATCGACCAGCTCCTAAACCGGGTGGTTACGCTGATCGGGAACGCGTTCAATTATGATTATGTTCATATTTACCTTCTCAATCAGGATGGAAATCAACTGCGTCACCGCGCTGGCAACATGCTGGACGGTCCCCAACTGCGAATCTTGCCAATCGCAGGGGAGGGGCTAAATTGTGAAGCGGTGCGGACGAACATGGCAGTACAGGTAAACGACGTGGCTGGCGACCTTCGGTACCTGATAGACGAAAATATGCCTGATACCCAATCTGAATTAGTATTGCCCCTTCGGGTCGGGAGCCGGGTACTTGGCACCTTAGATGTGCAAAGCCGCCAGACAGGGGTTTTCACAGATGCGGATTGCT
Organism: uncultured Anaerolineales bacterium; assembly: GCA_964458115.1. GTDB lineage: Bacteria > Chloroflexota > Anaerolineae > Anaerolineales > UBA11858 > NIOZ-UU35. The sequence continues at coordinate 4,367 of CAYWIC010000209.1, forward strand.
TAGTATTACAAAGTTTAGGTGATCAAATCGCCATCGCGATCGAAAATGCTCGCCTCTACCGACGCAGTCAGGAATTGGCAGTTATGGAAGAGCGCACGCGCCTTGCCCGTGACTTGCACGATTCGGTCACTCAATCTTTGTATAGCCTCAGTTTGATGGTGGCTGGCTGGCAGCAATCGACTCCTGCGGACAAGGCAGTCAAAGTAGATGCTTATTTGCAGAGGATTGCTCAAATTACGCAGCGTATGCTGCGTGAAATGCGCATGATGATCCATGAAATGCGTCTTCCAGATTTGGAAGAGGAAGGGTTGGTAGGAGCATTACACAAACGCCTGGAGGCGGTAGAAAACCGAGCCGGTGTGCGTACAAGATTGATCGCGGATGATTTGTTAGAAATCCCAATGACGGTCGAAGAAGAACTCTACTTGATTGCCATTGAGGCGTTGAATAATAGTTTGAAGCATGCAGCAGCATCGGCAGTTACGATATCTCTCCATATTAATGAAGCCCTATCCCTGGAAATAAAAGATGATGGACGAGGGTTTGACCTGGAATTTGCCTCAAATGGCGGTGGTTTAGGGCTAACCAGCATGAAAGAGCGCGCCGCCCGGCGGGGTGGTGAATTGACCATCTCTACATCACCTGGCGCGGGTACCACTGTGAATGCACGAATTCCAATTTTTGAGCATGACTGATAAAAGTGCCAAACCAATCCGTATTCTAATTGCTGACGACCATGCTATAGTCCGCGAGGGCTTTCGAACACTGATCGAGAGCCAGACAAATATGACCTTAGTTGGCGAAGCGACCAATGGTGTCGAAGCTGTCCAAAAAGCGAATGATTTGCAGCCTGATATCATCCTGATGGACTTGGTTATGCCTATCAAGGATGGCATTGTCGCGATCATCGAAATCAAAGAAAAGCAGCCCCAAATTCCCATCCTGGTGATAACCAGTTTCGCTGATGATGACAAATTATTCCCAGCGATCAAAGCGGGCGCACTGGGCTACTTGCTCAAAGACTCTTCTCCGGAGCAACTCTTGCAAGCAATTGTCGATGTTCAACAAGGAAAATCGACCATTCAGCCCAGCATCGCTTTCAAGCTGATCCATGAACTCAACCAGTCCTCAGATCAAGATTCTCTCATGGCTGATCACCCCCTGACAGAACGCGAAATAACTGTCTTGAAAGTAGTCTCACAAGGATTGAGTGATCAGGAGATCGCGGATCGATTAATGATCAGCGAATGGACTGTGCGTACACACGTACGTAACATTCTAGGAAAGCTTCATCTCGCTAATCGTACACAGGCAACTCTCTATGCCTTACGCCAGGGTATCGCCAGCATCGATACCGATAACTGACGATCGACTATTCAGTCTCTTTTGGTGATTTCCAGAATTTAGATGTGCAGAGCACGTTCACCCAAAAGAATAATTCTGAGAGCCATTCGAGCGATTCCTGGAAAACCAGCATTTTTTCCCCCTTCAACTTAACATTTTTGTGAAATACCTAATTTTAGGTACGTCAATTCCCTATCTTTAGTGATGTTCTTTCTATGGGTCTCCTTTAATATGGTAATGAGTAAGAATAGCCAACATCTAGAATAATCCATTCAATCCAGACTTGATCTACGAGCAGCATTCAGCGAAATATTGGTAATCAATCATCTTCTATGATGTTACGAATAATGCCACGAAGCGAGATACTTGTTTGATAATTCAGCAGATCTTTCGCTATGTTGCCATTTAATGTTTACTGGATTGAGTTATGTAGGTTGATAAGGAGGTGGTAGTTTATCGAAGATATGTTTTCTATCCATAAATAAATGTTACCAAATATCCCTTTCCAATTATCAAATTTCGAGGAGTTCAGAGATGTCGAAAAAAATCTTAGTCTTGATAGGATTGCTGTTAATTGCCAGCCTGGTAACGATTGCAGCTGCACCGCAAGATTCACACTATAAAATGGCTGCTATCCTCCCTGGCGTGATTACCGATGCAGACTATAACACCCTGGGTTATCTTGGCCTGTTAGGGGTGCAAAAAGATCTGGGTATTGAGGTCGCTTACTCAGAGTCCGTCGCCGTTCCCGATGTAGACCGGGTCATGCGTGAGTATATTGATGATGGCTTTAACATCATCTTCACGCATGGTGGTCAATTTGTGAGCCAGACATTGGAGCTGGCTGGTGAATTCCCTGATGTATATTTCATCGCTGAAGGCGATGGCAATGTAGAAGATGCCCCAGAGAACTTCTGGATTATCGACCGTAACTTCCAGGTTGGTTTCTATGCCATTGGCGCGGTCGCTGCGCAGCAAACCCAGACAGGGAAGATCGGCTATATTGGTGGTTTGACGTTGCCGTTCTCCTACGCAGAAGTACACGCTATGGAGCAAGCGATTGACGATCTGGAGTTGGACGTTGAGCTTAACCCAGTTTGGGTCGGCAATTTCAATGATCCCACCAAAGCCAGAGAATTGGCTGATGCCATGATTGCTGATGGCGTAGACGTCATCGTGGGTACTCTGAATTTGGGCATGTTTGGCGTATTCGAGGCTGTGAAAGCTGCTCCGGAGCCAGTTTGGGTAACAGCCAAATACACCGACAAAACCAATTTTGCGCCTGAGAATTACGTCACTTCGGTATTGTACGATTTCGAAGGTCCTCTGACTGAAATTGCCCAGAAGATCATGGATGGCGAGACTGGTGGATATTATCCGCTTGGCTTTGATACCGGTGTAGCGCTTCAATTACCCCTTTCCAATGTCACTGAAGATCTAAATACAGGCATGACGGAGCTCATCGAAAAAATCGAGTCGGGTGAGATTGAGGTCATCAAAAACACGGAGCCTATCGAGTAATACCTAGCTTGGATCCAAATTTGAATCGTATTGGTGGGGGGTGTCTCCGAGGATCAACATCTATGGGCATCTGTTCGATCCGAGAGATACCTCCTTCCAGTCTGGCCCTTTAAATAATTTAAGAGTTACGCAGTTGAGGTTGGGTAAACAGGACACCATGTTTTCCGCTTTGATCCTGCGAAACTCCTACTTTGTTCGTCGAATAGACAGGTGTATTGCTTATGAGTGAATCAGTTGTCCTTCAAATGGAAGGAATTCGGAAAGTTTTTGGGACGGTTGTTGCCCTGGACGATGTGAATTTACACCTGAACAGCAATGAAATTCATGGTCTGCTAGGTGGAAATGGCGCCGGCAAGACAACCTTGATGAATGTATTATTTGGTTTGTATAAGCCCAATGCGGGTGAAGTCCATATCCATGGAAACAAAGTTTCAATACGATCTCCTAAGGATGCCATCAATTTTA
>CAYWIC010000210.1:0-7657 GCA_964458115.1 uncultured Anaerolineales bacterium
TTTTGTTGCTCAACGCTTCTGTTTTGCCTGAGTTACTGCAGTAGAGTCTAGTGTAATATCCGGAATTTTGGGGGATGCCAAACATAGTTTGGCATCCCCCAAAATTCCGACACCCCTTGATTATAGCATCTCAAATATGAACCGTGATATACTATTCGGGTCGATAAAAGGGACGTAAAAATAGAGGAGTATGCGATATGGAAATCTCTACAACTGCTTATAACCGCTGTGATCTGGTCAAGGTTACCGGCCGAATTGATAGCAACACCGCCCCTGACCTGGAGAAGGCTTTCAACGCCCTTCTCGATGGAGGTAAATCGGGAATTGTCTTTGATATGGGCGACGTGGAGTTCATTTCTAGCCGTGGATTATGGGTGTTGCTTGAAACCCAAAAAGCCTGCAAGAAGAAAAAAGGGAAATTGGCGCTGGTCAACGTTGCAGAAGATATGATGGAATCCCTCGACCTGGCCGGTGTGAAACACTTCATCGAGATCTATACAGATGTCACAGCCGCAGTAGGCAGCTTCTAAGCTTAAATGCCCACCCGGAAGTTTCCTGGGCGTTATCAACACCTGGCTGCAATTGGTGATTTCGTAGCAGAAATTGCCAAGGAGGCCGGTTTTGATTCTGCGCAGGTTTATTCGGTGCAGTTGGCTGTTGATGAGGCTTGCACGAATATCATCGAACATGGATATGGCGGTGAAGGGATGGGAGAAATCCAGTGTTCTTGCGATCCCACCGATGATGGTATGGTCATCGTGATCAAAGATTGGGGGGGGAAGTTTGACCCCAATGAAATCCCAGACCCCGATTATGATGTACCCCTCGAAGAGCTACAATCACGAGGCGCCGGGCTTTTCTTGATGCGCAAAGTAATGGACGAAGTTGATTTCGAATTCGACCTCAAAAAGGGTAATACCCTTACGATGATCAAACACAAGTGATGCCATTGCATTATAGCCCCCTTTATTCAATAATTTGACGAGTAACAAAACGGTGAGCATTGCTCACCGTTTTGTTACTCGTCAGATGTCAAATCTCTCTTTATCACCATTAATGTGATGTCGTCCTGCGGGGGAATATCTCCCAGAAAATCATAAACTGCGTCCATAATCGCCTGTTGTAACCCCTCTGCGGACCTGCCAATATTTTCATTGATGACCTGCTCTAGCCCCTGGCGTTTGAAAAATTCTCCAGCGGCGTTTTGGGCTTCGGGAATTCCATCTGTATATAAGACCAGCACATCGCCAGGGTCTATTTGGACGCTAGCGCGCTCCCAGGCAGTTTCCTCTTCGATCCCAATGGGCAGCCCTGTTTTTTCGAGTAAGTCTGTGCGAGTGCCGTTTGAGCGCAACAAGATCGGAGGGTTGTGACCGGCATTAGCGTATGTCAGCGTGCCCGCTTCTGGGTCCAGAATTCCAAAGAAGACCGTTACGAATAGATTGGCGCTCGAATCTTTCAGGATCCTCTCGTTGGTGGCGAACAAGACGAGGTCGGGCTGAAATTCGAAATCGAGCGCATAGGTACGGATAAGGGTGCGGCTGAGGGTCATGAACAGGGCTGGACCGATACCCTTGTCGAGTACATCGGCGAGTACCAGGCTAACTCGGTCGTCTTCCAGGGGGATGATATCGAAAAAATCACCCGAAGTTTCACCAGCAGGGTGAATGGTCACCGCGAATTGCCACCCTGATAAGTCCGGGAAAATGCTGGGTAGCAGGCTGTTCTGGATTTGCCCGGCGAGTTTAAGCTCTTCTCGAATGCGTTGGTATTCCAGGGATTGGGCGTAAACTTTGGCTTGATTTGTGGCCGAGGCGATTTGTGCTGCCAGGGATTGGATAGCCGGGAGCAAGTTTAGCAAGGCGCGGCGATCCCAGGGCTGAGCCAACGCATAGAGTTCAATATAGACCCCCCCAAAGGTTTGTCCTGTATCTCCATCTTGAATGGGTGCGACCACCATGGGGTTGTGCTGCCCATCCCCCTCATTCCATGGTAGGGGCTCATGGGCCAGATATGTCTCCCCTTGAGATTTTTCTAACAGCCAGGGCCAGATGGTTTCTAGATCGGGCTGCCAATCCGAGGGGTATTTCGACATCACATCCTCTGGGAAAACCCAGATCACATGACGGCTGGCTGGGAACATTGGAGGAAGATGCTCATCGAGGATTTCTGGTAAATTCTCTGTGTTTGGTGGGGCATCGATGATCGCGCGCCCTAATCGTTCCAGGTTCTGCAACATGCTAGATTGCTGGCGACTTTTTTCGCTTGACCAGCTCAACCGCCGAGTCAGGAAAGCGACAATCAACATGCCGCTTATGAAGAATAGGTACACAGGAATGCCATTCTGGATGTAGAGGCCGGCGGCAAGGATTGCAAAGGGGTGCGCCAAGTGGGGAAGACCTATAGCCATATAGAAGAAATACAACACAGAGTAAACCTGGTCTGATCCCGCCAGAACCCTTTGGGACCAGGTTGCGTATACCAGATAGGGCAGCCACAAGTTAATAATCAGGATAAAATTCGCCACCATCAGGCCGAATGCCAACGCGACGGTTTTCAGGCTCATGGTGCCTAATGGAAAAGTTCCTCCGAAATATGTGTACAGACTAGATGAAGCCAGGGCAACAATGGTATTCCCAGCCATATTGAGGGCCACGTTACGAGCCTGGCTCCAACGGGCTGTCAGCGAAATAGTGTTCGTTCGAATAGTGATGAACTCGAACAGAGTCCCTACGACCGCCAGCCAGAAGACCGTCGGCCCAAAGAGCAGCACACCCGACCATAAGATAATTCCCGCTAACGATCCATCGGAGCTACCATAGCGGTTTGCCCGCAATTCGACGATTATGAAGAAGCGCAGGTAACTGAATATAAAGAATAAGGTGGTTAAGAGTGTAAATTCCCAAGGATGAGTTCGAAATAGAGACCAGTCAGTGCTGATTACGAGCCAGATCACTCCAGCAATTGCCAGTGGGAGAGCGTATAAAAATGTGATGATATCCCCCACGGCAACGATCTGACGGTCGATTTGCATATCGTCGATATTGGCGCGGAATTGCCTGGCAATGGCTAGCAGTAATCTATATCGTCTTGGAATGCGGGTGTGAGGTTCGGGTGGCATGATGGTATCAGTGGGGCTCTGAAAAGAATTCAAAGAAATACGTTCTTGAAAGGAGTAATTTTCGGAAGGTTCTCAAGTGCGTTTGGCTATCAGCAGTGTCAGGTCGTCATAAGGAGCCATGTCGCCGATGAATTCCTGGACAGCACTTTCGATCGCAGCCAGAGCTTCGGCAGCAGCTGACTTGGGATTCTTGGCGATGATATCGAGAAAGCGCTCCATGCCGAAGGTCTCTTTCTGCTCGTTAATGGCATCGGGAACGCCATCGGTATAAAAAACCAGGAAGTCGCCCGAATTAAGAGAGAGTGTCTCTTGGGTATATTCAGCTTCTTCATCGAATCCCAAAAACATTCCTGTGCGACTGAGTTTTTTGAGTTTGCCTTTCTTGGAGTCGTAGTGAATAGTGGGGTTGTGTCCGGCGTTGACATATGTGATCTCATCAGGGCCATTGATACAGCACAGAAAGAGGGTCACAGGCATGCTGATATTCGAGTCCGAGCAGATCAGGTAATTCGCGCGCGCGATCCCTTCAGCCAGCGACTCTGCCCGGTCGAGGCTGGCGCGCACCAGGCTGCGGGTCAGCGCCATAAATAGAGCCGCGGGCATACCTTTATCGGTCACATCAGCGATCACCAGGCATAAATGATCTTCTCCATAGGGAATGAAATCGTAGAAATCCCCGGAAACTTCCCGGGCCGGGTACCAGGAAGCCGCGAACTCCCAACCGGGAGATTCCGGTAAATCCTCAGCGATCAGACTGGACTGCACGCGATAGGCCATTTGCAGTTCGCGTTCCATGCGGCCTTTTTCCACGGCAATCTCATACAAACGGGCGTTCTCGATGGCCACTACGGCGCTGGAGGCGATCGCGCTGATCAGTTCTAATTCATCGTTGCTGAAAAAGCCAGCGAAGATGCGGTTATCGACGTAAATAACGCCCAAGATCTTCTCTTTGAGCGTCAACGGTGCGCAGAGGATCGAGCGCAGTTGCAAATCCAACACGCTGGAGCGGTCGCTGAAACGATCATCGCTTTGGGCGTCATGGGTGAGGATGGTCTCCTCGTTTTGCAGCACCTCTTCGATCACGCTGTGAGAAATCTGAGAGTCGGGATCGTCAATGGATGTGTGTTCGATGCCCCGGGCGGATCGGAAATCCAGAGATTCGTCATCGCCTTTCAGGGCGATAAATCCCCGTTCTGCTCCGATCGATGCGATGACTTCATCCATGACCCGATCCAGGACCTTGTCCAGATCGAGAGATGAATTGAATGTTTGGGATAGCTGGAAGAGCAGCTCGAAGCGGCTTCCAAATGCAGGGATAGCTGTTTCCGACATGGCTAACCTCGTCCTGATGAATTGCCAACCTTGAACCTGGAGATATTGTAACCCAGGTTGATCACTTCAACATCCATGATCCTGGGTCTCCAAGAACCGCTGTAGAGCTTTCCAGAATTAGGGATGTGTGGGGAGCCCCCCACACATCCCTAATTCTGAGGAATCAACGCAGCCACTATGGAGAACCATACCCCAAAACCTTATGTTGACTAGACAATTGTGCTTTCCTTGCCCCTGAGAATAAGACATGATATGATGTCTTTAGGTAGGTTTCAACTTACAGGTAAAAAAATCAGTTAGAGTATCCGCGTACGTGTTCGATCCGGGATGATTTTATGCCTGACCTTTCATCACTATTCCCGCAAGGGATCTTCCGCTTTATCGGCGGCCGACTGATCAGGTCGCTGGTCACCTTAGTTTTATTCCAATTCATTCTGTTCGCCCTCATACAGGGTGTAAACGCGGCCCTGCCGATGGATATGCAGGCTTTGGAGCTGGCTGTTAGCGCTCGTGAGGATCTCAGTTCCTTCCAGAGTGGGTCGGGGGCGACAAAGGAAGAAGCAACCACCCAAGAAGTGGCTACGCAAACCGAGATGGCCATCGATGCAGCTGAGATGGGCATCGATCTGGAATTCTCTGCTGATTTAAGTGTTGGCGTTGAAGCGGAAATGGCCCTGGATAATCAGATCGCCATCGATATCGAAATGCCAGTCGACTCTGATGCTCCCGCAGAATCGGAAACGCCTGCGCAACAAGAATTGCCTGCTGCAGCGCCAACAGACTCAACAGAGGAAAAAGCTACTCGAGGAGTGCCCTGGTGGAAGGAGTTCATGGCCTGGATGACAGCCTTCTATCGTGGCAATTTCGGAACTTCTAGCAGCCTGGGCAGTACGCCTGTAGCAAAAATCCTCGCAGTCACTCTTCCACGAACGCTACTGTTGCTGATCCCTGGAACCGTGGGTGGATTCTTACTGGGAATGTGGTTGGGTAAACGTGTTGCCTGGCGCCCCCGGGGGTGGAGCGAGTTCGCCGCCACCTTGGGTGGTACCGCGTTTTACACCTCGTTCCCTCCCTGGCTGGCTTTTGTGATGATCAATGTTTTCGGACTATCTCTGGATTGGTTCCCTCCCGAGAAATTGATCGACCCCATGAAGTGGGTCTGGTTAGATGTTCCCGTCAATGATGTGATCAAGAAAATGCTGCTCACCATGGCACTGGGAACGTTTGTCTATTTGGTGGTGGTATGGTTGACGCGCGAATTCGCTCACCGCAACTGTGTGCGCTGGCGCTTGATCGGGGGTGTGGGAATTCTCCTGGTGGTAATCATCGGCTGGACCATCAGTGGCCTGGGGGTGCTGGCACTGGATATCCTCAATCACATGGTGCTTCCGGTTGCGACCCTGATCTTGCTGGCTTTTGGCGAAACTATGTTGATCATGAAAACCACAATGTGCGAGGCCGTTGTCTCTGAGCATGTCAACGCCGCGCGGGCTAAAGGCTTGCCAGATGTGAGAGTGCGCGACCGCCATGCTGCCCGAGTTGCCATTCTGCCGGTTCTGACCCGGTTCATCATCCATCTGCCTCTGATCATCATCGGTAGTTTCATCATCGAGCATTTTTATTTCTGGGATGGAATGGGGCAGGAACTGATCCGCGCTGCCATTGACGATGATTTGCCAGTGCTGCTGGGTGTCTTGTCGGTGGTGGCCATTGGCATCTTGCTGGCGCATACCAGCCTGGATATCCTTACTACCTGGCTCGACCCGCGATTGCGAAAAGCGCGCCAGGTTACAAGTATGCCGGGAGGGGTAGAGTAATATGGCACAATCTGGCCCTATCAACCCATTACCCACCTATGACCCTGGCCTGCGCGGTTACATCCAGCGGCGCGCCAAGCGCTGGCGTTTTTGGCTCAGAAACCGCGGCCGCCAGTGGAAGGCCTTCTTTGGAAACCCCATCACGCTCACCGCCCTGATCATCATCACGTTGTTTATATTGTTCGCTCTGATCCAACCACTGCTGATCCCAGAGTTTCTGCCTCAAAATATCTATGATCCCATAATAGGCTATGATCCCGATTTTACCCATCCTTCGCTGCCCTCGGGGAAGCATATTTTGGGGACGGATTACCAGGGACGGGATGTCTTCAGCCAGTTGGCTCTGGCCACTCGTACCTCCATCGGTGTAGGGATCGTATCTGCCCTGGTGGGAACTCTGGTGGCCACACTTGTTGGAGTGACCGCAGCCTATTTTGAGGGGTTGATCGATACGATCTTGATGGTGTTCAGCGATGTGTTCATTATGCTGCCCCCAGCGGTGGTCCTGCTGATTGTAGGCCTGATCTTCGAGATGACCTGGTACCAGGTGGGGCTGATCTATGGAGCCTTTGCTGGTTTAGGCTCTTTCGCCTTGATGATCAAAGTGCAAACACTATCGATCAAGAACAAGAAATACACTCTGGCTGCCCGCGTCGCCGGGGGAGGGCATTGGCGCATCATCAGCGTGCACATCCTGCCTAACCTGGCCGCGCTGATCACCGTCAACATGATGTTCATCGTCACCGGCTCAGTGATGATCGAGGCTATCCTTTCCTATTTCGAGCGTAGCTTGCGTTTCAGTTGGGGGACCATGATCTGGTTCACCATCGACAACTTCCGCGGCGGGGCCGTAGGTCTTCAATGGCACGTGCTCTTAGCTCCGGCCATTGCCATCATGCTATTTTGCGGTTCGTTCTATTTGCTGGCGCGCACCCTGGATGAAGTCGTCAACCCCAAATTGAGAGAGCAATAAAAGATTGCAACCAAAAAAGATACCCCTGGGTGCGTAGCACCCAGGGGTATCTTTTTTTGGTCATTTACAATGAATCGCCACTAGGGTCATATCATCAAATTGCGCACTTTCCCCCTGATACGTCTGAAGGTCATCGACAAGCAGGTCGCATAAATTTTGTGCTGAATTCCCCTGATTTGCGCAAACCAACTCCCTAAAACGGCCTTCGTCAAATTTATCCCCCTCTGCATTCATCACATCGAACATACCATCGGTGTACAGAAGCAGCGTACTCCCAGGTGTAATTGCCACGGTTTGCACATCAAGATCTGGAGCAGGGAAAAAGCCCATCAGCTGTCCATGATCCCGCTCGAGGGTGGTTTCCACTCCACAATCATCGACCAGGATAGGTACATGATGTCCAGCCCGGGCATA
>CAYWIC010000211.1:0-7616 GCA_964458115.1 uncultured Anaerolineales bacterium
CCGGGATTTCTCGGCCGATCAACTATTCTTTTGTTAAAGTGTCAGGTAGCTAGAACGATAATAAGAATTTGATTACGCTCCGATCAGAATCCCCAGATCTGGCTTGCTTCCCTAAACATAGCTTGCCAGGCCGTACTTTCCAGCTGTTCTGCCTCACCCAGGGGATCTTCCCATTCTCGGGCAAGTAATGCGGCTACCACGCCCTGAGCACAGGCCCCGGCCGCGGCCAAATCGTAGCCGCCCTCCAGGTAGAGCGAGATTCGTCCCTGACAGTGCTCATCCGCCCATCCGCATAACCGAGAGATTAACTTACCATATCCTCCAGCCGTCAGCAACAAATTTCCCAAAGGATCACGCCAGTGGGGATCAAATCCATAGCTGACTAGGACCATCTCTGGGGCGAAGCGATTCAACAGAGGCAAGATGGCCTCGTCCATGATCGTCAGAAAAGCCTGATCCCCAGATAAGGACGGTAGTGGAAAATTTGCCGTTGTCCCTTCCCCATCGCCAACACCGGTCTCCCCCACTCTACCCGTGCCAGGATAGTGAGGATATTGGTGCGTGGAGAAGTAGAACACCTCCCCACGCTCCCAGAAGATATCTTGAGTCCCATTGCCATGGTGCTGGTCTAGGTCAATGATCGCCAAGCGCTTGGCGCCTTTTTCTTGGAGCAAGAATTCAGCAGCGATGGCCGCGTTGTTGAGCAGGCAAAAACCCATCGCCCGGTTAGGGGTGGCATGGTGCCCTGGTGGACGCGTCAAGGCAAATCCGCGCCCAGCGACCCGCTCCCAGACAGACCTGGTGACAGCCACTGCGCCACCAGCGGCTTTGATTGCTAAATCCCAGGATGAGGTGGTCGTGTAGGTATCCATATCGAAGCGCTGTCCCTGCCGGCACACTTCTTCTAACTGACCCAAAAAGCGCGCCGTGTGAACGCCTTCCAATACCTCTTGAGACACTCCTGCTGGTTCCAGGTGCGGAAACGAATCCCACCAACCCGCTTCAGCGAGTGCATTGACCATAGCTTCAACACGGTCAGGGCGTTCAGGGTGACCCATCTCCCAGTGAGCTTCATGGCCTTCGGGATAGAAATATACGAGCTCATGCATATAACCCTTCCTTGGCGATAATTTCTAGCTCTCATTGTAGGTCTCCTAAAACTCCCGTGGTGAACTCCAGCTTCCACGGCAATTCCTAGAGAACCATCATTGTACCAGTCTCTTGTGGGTTCTCTGCTGGTAAAATTGGGTACCAAGTAGACTCCCTGCTGGAATATAGGGGTGGGGGCTTCGCCCTCACCCCTATATTCCAGCATAACATCTGTTTGTAACCTAATATAAGTGAAGTATCGATTGATAAAAATCGCTCCAGGAGGAGAAATGACCGAAGCGCTTTACCACGACGACAGCTATTTGAAAGAATTCGAAGCCACAATCACCGCAGTTGACGAACAGAATCACGGCGTCGTACTCGACCGTACAGCCTTCTTCCCCGGCGGGGGCGGTCAGCTTGCCGATACTGGATCCCTCACCACCGATGGAAAAACATTCCAGGTCAAACGCGCCAAACGCATCGGCGGGAAACTCGTCCACTTACTCGAGGGGGATGATCCCCTCCCCACGGCGGGCACCCAGGTTCAATGCCAGCTCGATTGGGAGACACGCTACAAGATCATGCGCACCCACACCGCCATGCACATTCTGTGTGGCGTAATCTTCCGCGACTATGGCGCCTCAGTCACTGGCGGCAATATGGAGGTGCTCAAGGGCCGCATGGATTTCGAATTCGAGACCATGCGCAAGGAACTAGTCGATGAGATCAATACAGCGATCAACGCCGAAGTTTCCAACGCGCGCCCGGTGAACTGGCGCGAGCTACCGCGCGAAGAAGCCTTCCAAATCCCCGACTTGATCCGCACCAAGATCAACCTGCTGCCAGATTTCATCAAAGAAGTGCGCGTGGTCGAAATCGAAGGCCTCGACCTGCAAGCCGATGGCGGCACACATGTCCGCAACACCTCTGAGGTTGGACAAATTCGAGTCGTCGATTACAAGAGCAAAGGCGCGATCAACAAGCGCATTTATGTAGAATTGGACTGATCTGCCAAAAAATACGTTTGTTGTTGATTTGTCTCTTTTATTGGTATACCTATGGCCACCACTGGCATCATTTTTGACATCAAGAAATTTTCAATCCACGATGGCCCCGGCATTCGCACGACCATCTTTCTAAAAGGCTGCCCATTACAGTGTGCCTGGTGCCATAACCCCGAGGGCATTTCCCCCAACCCTGAAATCCATCTCTGGGAACAGCGCTGCATCGCTTGCGGAGAGTGCGCAGAGATCTGCCCAAATTCAGCGGTCACTTTCCAGGATGGTCTGCGCCTATGGGACCGAGAGATCTGCACTCGCTGCGGGCGATGTGCCGATATCTGCCCTGCCGAGACTGTGCAGTTGATCGGCAAGACGAAGAACGTCCCAGAGATCATGGCTGAGGTTGAGAAAGATATTATTTATTATGACCAGTCTGGGGGCGGAGTCACCTTCTCGGGCGGCGAACCACTCCACCAGACCAGGTTTCTGAAAGCACTGCTTCAAAAATGTAAGAAACTCGAAATCCACACTGCGGTCGATACATGTGGTCTTTCCCCTTGGGAAAATTTTCAGGAGATTATCCCCTTCACCGATCTCTTCCTTTTCGATATTAAGCTGATGAACACGGATCAGCACAAGGAATTCACCGGAGCTTCCAATAAGTCGATCCTAGAAAACTTGGTGAGGTTAATCGCTGACGGCAAAAAAGTCGTTGTGCGTGTTCCTATCATCCCAGGCATCAATGATAACCCTGAGAATATCGCTGAAACTAGTACATTCCTGACCTCAGTGAGGGGCATCAAACATATCGACATTCTGCCGTACCACCGCATCGCCAGCGACAAATACCGGCGCATGGAAAATGAATATTCACTGAAAGAGATACAGCCCCCCAGTGAAGAAAAGATGGAAATAATTGCCAGCCAATTCCGAACGGACGGCTTTACCGTTACAATTGGTGGGTGATATATAAGGAAACCAGGATTATTTATTTTTCTGCATACTGCAATGGTCAATCTGGTCTCTGTGATTTCCCGTTGGTGAACTCCAGATTTTGGGGTATGGGGCTAGCTCCGCTAGCCCCCATACCCCAAAATCTACTAACACCCACAGCGATCCTAGAATGTCCAAAAAATCTACTTTATTCTACTTGGAGTTTGTGATGAACGAACGTGTCAAAAAATTGCGCCAGCAAAGCCTGGACGCCATTCCGTCAATCACCGCAGAGCGCGCTCAACTGCTCACCGAGTTCTATAAATCTAAAAATGGATTTGACTCTATTGTAGTAAGAAGAGCCAAAGCCTTCGCTTACATATTGGAAAACAAATCTACCCCTCTACTAGATGGCGAGTTGATCGTAGGCGAACGCGGTCCGGCTCCCAAAGCCACGCCCACCTACCCGGAGATTTGCTGCCATAGTTTGAATGATTTAGACACACTCGATACGCGTCCGCTGACATCGTACAAAGTCGATGCGCAGACCAAACAGATTTATCAAGAAGAAATCATTCCCTTTTGGGCGCATAGTGCTATGCGTGAAAAACTGCTGGCCGAAATGACCGCAGAGTGGATTGCCGCATTCGAGAGCGGCATATTCACCGAATTCATGGAGCAGCGTGCCCCAGGCCATACGGTATTGGATGGCAAGATCTACAAAAAGGGCATGCTCGATTTCAAGGCCGAAATCCAGGCAAGTCTGAAAGGGTTGGATTATTACAACGACTCGCGCGCTTTCGACAAGGCCCAAGAACTCAAAGGCATGGAAATCTGCGCCGATGCGCTGATCCGCTACGCTGAACGCAATGCCGAGAAAGCCCTCGAATTGGCCCAAAAAGAGAGCGACCCCACCCGCAAAGCCGAATTGGAGGAAATCGTCCGAGTTTGCCAGCGCGTCCCGGCCCACGCCCCGCAAAATTTCTGGGAGGCATTGCAATATTATTGGTTCGTGCACCTGGGCGTGATCACTGAACTCAATCCCTGGGACGCATTCAACCCCGGCCGGTTGGATCAACACCTGCTCCCCTTTTATGAGACTGGGCTGGCTGATGGCACGTTGAGTCGTGAAAAAGCACAAGAACTACTGCAATGCTTCTGGATCAAGTTCAACAATCACCCTGCCACCGCCAAGGTCGGCGTGACCGCCCAGGAGAGCGGCACCTACACCGATTTTGCCAATATCAACAACGGCGGGTTGAAAGCAGACGGCAGCGACGCGGTCAACGAAGTTACCTACTTGATCCTGGACGTGATCAAAGAGATGCGACTTCTACAGCCTAGCTCTAATTTGCAGCTCAGCAAGATGAACCCCGACCGCTTCGTCAAGAAAGCCGCCGAGATCATTCGCACAGGATTCGGGCAGCCCTCCATCTTCAATGCTGACGTTGTCGTACAAGAGATGGTGCGAGCCGGCAAATCCGTGGAAGATGCCCGTGACGGCGGCACCAGCGGATGTGTGGAGACCGGCGCTTTCGGCAAAGAAAACTACAACCTGACAGGTTATTTCAACATCCCCAAAATGTTGGAGTTAGCTTTGCATGACGGGAAAGACCCGCGTACCAGCAAACAGATCGGCCCCAAAACAGGTGATCCGCACAACTTCAAATCTTATGCAGAGCTTTGGGAGGCCTTTGAGAAGCAGTTGCGCTACTTCATCGATGTAAAAGTGCGCGGCAACAACGTCATCGAGCGGCTGTACGCCAAATACCTGCCAGTGCCTTTCCTTTCGTTGATCATTGACGACTGCATCGCCACAGGATTGGATTATCACGATGGCGGGGCTCGCTACAACACCACCTATATTCAGGGTGTCGGTACGGGTTCGATCACGGATGCACTCACGGCGATCAAATATCACGTCTTCGATGAAAAAACTATCAGCATGGCAGAACTGCTTGATGCCATGGCCGTTGATTTCAAGGGGCATGAGAAAATGCGCCTAACCCTGGTCAACAAGACGCCCAAATACGGCAACGACGATGATTATCCAGATACCATCATGCAGGACGTCTTCGAGTTGTACTATGATGCGGTCACAGGGCGGCCCAACACCAAGGGAGGCCACTACCAAATCAACCTGTTGCCCACTACGGTGCACGTTTACTTCGGGGCTGTGATGGGCGCCATGCCAGATGGCCGCAAAGCAGCCCAGCCGCTCTCCGAGGGTATCTCTCCCGTTCAGGGCGCCGACCGCAACGGCCCCACAGGAGTGATCAAGTCAGCCGCCAAGATGGATCACATCCGCACCGGCGGCACGCTGCTCAACCAGAAGTTCACCCCGCAGCTATTGGATGACGAAACCGGTATCCAGAAATTCGTCCACCTGGTGCGCTCCTATTTCAACATGGACGGCCACCACATCCAGTTCAACGTCATCGACGCCGACACGCTGCGCAAGGCCCAGCAAGCCCCCGAGCATTATCGCGACCTGATCGTGCGCGTGGCCGGCTACAGCGACTACTTCTGCGACCTGAGCCAGGAGTTGCAAGACGAGATCATTACACGCACCGAACACCAATCCTTTTGATTATTAGCAAATGACATCCCTCAATTTCTATAATTTCGAAGAAACAGGGTGCGAGTGGCGCTCCGCACCAACTCGCACCCTGTTTCTTCGAATAATTCCCCTCCCCCGATTCGGGGGAGGGGCCAGGGGTGGGGGCAAATAATGACTCAATCCACCAACATTCTCATCTGCGGAGCGGGCATCGCAGGCATCTCCACAGCCTACCACTTAGCCGTCAAACACGGGCTCCGCGGCATTACCCTGGTAGACGAGCGCGCCCCACTCAGCCTGACCAGCGACAAATCTACCGAGTGCTATCGAAACTGGTGGCCCGGCCCAGGGGATGTCATGGTGGCGCTTATGAATCGCTCCATCGATATCATGGAGGAATTGGCCGAGGAAAGCGGCAATATTTTCCGGATGAACCGGCGCGGTTATCTCTACCTGAGCGCTGACCCTAAGAAAATTCCTGCCTTTGAGCAGGCTGCGCGGGAGCCCTCTCAGTTGGGTGCCGGACCCCTGCGCGTGTACCGTGCTTCCAGCGACGATCCAACATATGCCCCCTCGCCCACTGAAGGATATAAAGACCTGCCCACCGGCGCTGACCTGATCCTCGATCCGGCGCTGATCAACAAACACTTTCCCTATCTCCCCAAAACCGTGGTTGCTGCACTGCACGCTCGCCGGGCGGGCTGGTTCAGCGCTCAGCAATTGGGTATGTACATGCTGGAGCAGGCCCGAGCTGCAGGCGTCGAATTCATCAACGCCAGGGTGACGGGGGTTGATGTCAACGATAACCGGATCCAGGCAGTACATTTCGCTGATTGTCAAACTATCCAAACCAAAACATTCGTCAACGCCGCCGGGCCTTATGCTGCCAAAGTAGGCCAGATGATGGGTCTGGAACTGCCCATCTTTACCGAGCTGCACCTAAAAGCCGCCTTTCCTGACCCTTTAGGCGTGATGCCGCGTGAAGCCCCCCTGCTAATCTGGACCGATTCCCAGATGCTGCCCTGGAGTGATGAAGAACGCCAGTTCCTGGAAGACGAAGATGACACCCGCTGGTTGCTCGCAGATATGCCCCCCGGCGCTCACTCCCGCCCTGAGGGCAGCGGGGACAGCGATATCATGGTCTTGCTGTGGGAGTATCACACCCAAGTGATGAACCCGGTCATCCCCCCGCCCATCGATGAACTTTACCCTGAGATCGCCCTGCGCGGTATGGCAGCCCTGCTGCCGCGCTTCGAAGAGTATTTCGAACGCATGCCCAAACCGGTCATCGACGGCGGCTACTACACCAAGACTCAGGAAAATCGCCCTCTCATCACACCGCTGCCCGTCGATGGCGCTTACCTGATCGGAGCACTCTCCGGCTTTGGTCTAATGGCCGCCTGTAGCGCCGGGGAGCTGCTGGCAGCCCACATAACCGGGGGCGAATTACCACGTTACGCCCCAGAACTCATCCTGGATCGTTATCAAGATCCTGTTTATCAGAAATTGCTTGAAGATTGGGTAGATGAAGGACAGCTATAGTGCGCAGACCCCTGAAGATTTAGAAACTTCCGGGGTCTGCTTATTTCAATTGAGGGAATAATCTCTTTAGGGGCAACTAGGAGTCCACTCAAAGCCGCGGAACACTTCATCAATCAACGCGTACAATTCAGGATCGTGTTCGAGCAATTCTGATTTTGTATTCACCCAATGATTTTCATAATTGATTGGGCTTGCATTAAAGTATTCAGTTACACCCTCAGCCCAATATTCAAAATGATTTGTTGCAGCATAATGCCCTCTCCACAAACCAGCATCCATGGCTTCGTTATAAAGTTGCTCTAATTGGGAATCGAAGTCCGGATCAAGATACCATAATCCGTGCATATGAATAGCGTGAGCAAATTCATGGACGGCAACATGATAACCTTCCTGATATTGCGATCCGGCCCAACAGAGCAAATTTCCTTCATTATTGGTAGACTCTACTGCAAAAAGGGTGCTAGACCCTCCTCAAAACAGCAAAAGTT
>CAYWIC010000212.1:0-7528 GCA_964458115.1 uncultured Anaerolineales bacterium
TACCGATGAGGATCATTTTTGTTCATTTGTCAAGGAACTTTGAGAACGCCATAGCTTGTGGTACACTTTTATTCAATAGTAGTACTGATTGGAGGCATAAATGGTAGAACCTAGTCGTCATATTGTTTATGTAGAAGACGACGTGGAGATGATCGACTTGGTCAAGTTGATCCTCGAGCGAAAGGGGTATCAGGTTAGTGGTGCTTCTGGAGGTCAGGAAGGGTGGGATCTGATCAAATCTCAAGTGCCTGATTTGGTATTGCTCGATTTGATGATGCCCGATGTTGATGGTTGGGAAGTCTACCAAAAGATGCGCGATCATGAGCCCACCAAGGAAATTCCAGTAATTGTTATCACTGCAAAGGCACAAAATATCGATCGGGTACTTGGCCTTCACATAGCAAAAGTTGAAGATTACATCACCAAGCCTTTCAAACCCGAAGACCTCGTCGAGAGTGTGGAGAAATACCTCGAAAAACAAGAAGCCTGAATCGAAATCGAAATTTTCAGTATTGTCACCTTGAGGGACGACATCGGGCGCGACCGAGTTACAGCGAGCGCACAAGTCGTCCCCTCTTTATGATATGAATGTTTGATGCGCAAGGTAAAAATTCGAAATCTCAGCCATTCCGATTTTCCTGCATTGCTGGCAGATTATTGTGAATCCTTTCTTTGTCAATTACGAGGGCTCACGTTCCAACGTACTCTTGATAAGGACAGCGGCTTGTTATTGGTACAGGGTCGTGAAAGCCGATGGGAAGCTGCTATTCACATGCTATTCATGTGGATGGATATCACTGCAGTATGGTTAAACGATAAGAAACAAGTCGTAGATATTTGCCAGGCGCTCCGCTGGCGTCCGATCTATGTGCCCAAAGCCCCAGCCAAATATATCTTGGAACTTTCTCCGGATTGGCAGCAGTACTTTAAAGTTGGAGACCAGATTGAATTCGATGACACGTGCGTTAATTAGCATTATTATTTGTGTAATGATCATTGGGGGATTTCAATCTGTGAGCGCGCAAGAAAATCAAGCAGATGGTCCCGTCTATGTTGTTCAAGCTGGAGATTCGCTGTGGGGGATTGCGGCACGTTTTGGCATCTCCATGGATGACCTGGCCAATACGAATGGAATTTCAGATCCTGGGCAGCTTTCAATTGGTGCTCGATTAGTGATCCCAGGTTTCGAGGGACTAAGCGGTGTTTTGGCGTTCCAAACTGTGCCTGTGGGTGAAAATATCGACAGCCTGAGCCATCATTATCAAATGCCCCGCGAAGCTCTACTGCGTTTGAATCGGTTCACTAATCCGGAAGATGCTTATGCTGGTTCGCAGCTGATTGTCATAGAGCAGGAAGGGGATGAGCAGACCGCGATGGGGGGTCGTGCTACCTTAGGGGCAGGTCAAACTTTGATGGAAACAGCGATCAGGCGCGGGAGTAGTCCGTGGGCCCTCATGAATGATAATCAAATGCGCGGGTCGTGGGACCTTCTGCCTGGAGAGAATTTATATCTTTCGAGCGATGATTTACCTGTGCTGGGCGCGCTGCCTGAGTTTGTTGGCGGACTGGAAGTCAATCCTTTTCCCCTGATCCAAGGACACACCCTGGTAATTAATTTGAATGCGCCGCAAGTGACATCTCTGGCAGGCAAATTCCACGATCGCCCCTTGAATTTCTTTCGATCTGCAGAAGGTAGTTTTATCGCACTCCAAGGTATCCACGCCATGTTGGAACCAGGCTCCTATCCAATTACCCTAGAAGGGGCGACAATCGATGGTACTCCGTTGAGCTTTTCGCAGAATGTATTCGTTCAGGATGGGGATTACCTATTCGATCCACCCCTGGTCGTAGATTCTGAAACAACTGATATTCAAAATAACGAAACCGAGAATGAGCTATGGTTCGATGTTGTTGCACCGGTAACTACAGAAAAGTTTTGGAATGGATTATTTCAAAGCCCGGTACCGGAATCACTCAGTGATTGTTTTCCATCAGTGTTTGGGAATCGGCGCTCTTATAACCAAAGCGGATATTACTACTTTCACTCGGGTTTAGATTTTTGCGGCCGGCCAGGTGTGGAGATTTATGCTCCAGCACCGGGCAAGGTAGTTTATACGGGGCCGTTAACTGTTCGAGGAAACGCGACTGTGATCGACCATGGCAGGGGCGTGTATTCAGCGTACGCACATCAGTCTGAAATTGCCGTTTCAGAGGGGGCTTGGGTTGAGACAGGGCAGGTGATTGGGCTGGTTGGTGAGACGGGCCGAGTCACCGGTCCCCACTTGCACTGGGAGATTATTGTTGGGGGTGTTCAAGTAGACCCTCAGTATTGGCTCTCCCAAGAATATCCCTAGCACGTCACTCGAATTCTCCAGCGTGAAAGCTCTTGATAATTTCCTGAGCATCTTCGAGCTGTTCTTCAGGAACCATGATGTCAACTTCACCCAACGGTCCGGCGGTGATGCCTATCGCTCTGGCGGCACCTTCGATAGCCAAGTACACCTCGATCTCTTGAGCTTCTAACAATCCACGCAATAGTTCTGCCTGCAATTCACCAGGAACTTTCGATACTACGACCCATTTTTTCTTGCCCATACATCATTCTCCAAAAAGTTTAGAAACGATAAGAAATCCTTTGGTGCCAAGGCTGATTGCCTGGCGTGGCTTTCTAAATATATCACTGGCATATTCCAAAGAGCCCTTGACTTAGTTCTTGTTAGCTCGCTCAGAATCGCCGTGGGCCACTCCTAAATCCAGGGGTATCCCCATTAATTCCCTAGAGAACCTACTTGTTAGCCCTTCAGGGTAGAGTATAATAGTAGCCGCTTAAAAATGCAATTTGCACTTTAAGCGGCGAAATATTTAATTGTAAGTTGAGGCTTATATGGTTCTGGCAACAATATCTTTAAAGGAAGACTATTGGGAGGATTTTGAAATCCAAGAAGACGATATAGAATTCCTGTACGCACATTTGCTTGATACGGAAACTCCGTTCACTCCACAA
Organism: uncultured Anaerolineales bacterium; assembly: GCA_964458115.1. Lineage (GTDB taxonomy): Bacteria > Chloroflexota > Anaerolineae > Anaerolineales > UBA11858 > NIOZ-UU35. Next base: position 3,005 of record CAYWIC010000212.1, read on the forward strand.
GAGTTGATTGTTGCACTTGTGGAAGATCGAATTATTCGGGAGCAAAAACAGGTTGAAGAAAAGCGTTTAGCAGGAGGCAGTGTTTTTTTGCCTCAGGAGCAGTATGTCTCTGGACAAAAGATAGTCTTCCCGACTTTAGATTGGCGTGAAGCCGAAGTGATTGGAATAAGGGATGGGCACAACCCAGATTTGGGAGATTTTTCTGTCATTCAAGTTCAATTTGAGAATGGTGAAGAGCGCGAATTTGCAGCTGGTCTTGCAGACCACGCGTTAAATAATCCTTACGAACGTGTTGAAGAAGAAGAAGGTCCCTCTGCGCAATCCATTTTGGATGCGTATGAAGATATTTTGGTTGAGCGTTTGGAGCAGGGCTTAATCGAGAATGATGATTTTGTCTATATTGCAGGCCGCTGGTTCCCCAGGGCGCTGTTAGTAGATGTCAATACGGGGCATTTGAATTTGGCGGAAGCTGTGCTGGATATGTCTGGCGGCGGACCAGTGCCTACTTCTTCATTGATTGAACAAGTAGAACTACCATCCAATGAGAACCCCAAACTGGTGGAATTCTCCCTAGATCTGGCTCTTCAAGAAGACCCCCGCTTTGATGAAGTTGGACCTGCCGGCCAGGTATGGTGGTACTTGCAACGCCTGGAACCTGAGAGTGTGCGTGAAATCCCCGAACAATTACGTTATCGTGAAGTGGAATATGATCGCGAGATCCTCTCACCAGAGATGCTTGACCTCGAGGTTCGACTCGATGATGAATTGACCCCAATGGGATCACCTGCGGCAGCCGATGCAGAAGTAACTATCCAGTTGCTCTATCCACATTGGCGTGTTGGTGCACTGCCATTGACCCATCGCATACGATCGTTTTTTCCTACAGCTTATGACGCCCCCCGCATTCTTTTTACGCTTGTAGATGGCGAGAGTGGAGAAAAATTCCCTGGATGGGTAGTGCGCGACGGCAACTATGTAACGGGTCTTGATAACTTGTATCGACAGTATGAACTGATGCCTGGGAGTTCATTGTTAGTAAAGCGCGGGAAACGCCCTGGTGAAGTAATCGTCAAAGTAGAAGCTCAACGCTCTCGCCGTGATTGGGTACGAACTGTACTCGTGGGTGCCGATGGCGGTGTAGTTTTTGCTACACTAAAGCAAGTTGTCTCGGCAACCTATGATGAGCGCATGGGGATCATGGTCCCTGACGTCAATGCCATGGACAATGTGTGGACACAGCGCAGGAAACAACCACCTCCATTTGAGCGAGTAGTTGCTGATATTGCCCGTGAACTCACGAAACTGAATCCTCAGAATCATGTGCACTTGACTGAATTATATGCCGCTGTCAACCTGGTCCGACGTGTTCCCCCTGGACCGATCATGGCTTTATTGGACTCTCGACCATGGTTTGTTCATGTGGGCGATCTTCACTTCCGGTTCGATGATTCTGCCAGCGCGTAGAGAGAAAGTATAGTTAGGCTATTTGGAGATCTATGTGACTGAAATCAAACGCTTCAGCCTCGTCACGCCGACATTAGATACTCCCTTTCATATCGATTTCGATTGGTGGAGTCAGAATGACCGCGAGTGGCGTGTGCATTTGCGCAGCTCTCTTTGCTCAGAGCACCAGGAGAAATTTGCCGATTTGAAAAGTGATGATAAAGTTGATTGGGTCGATCCCGCGACTGCTGAAGTGCAGCGTGTGGATGGCTTGCAACATACCCTGATCAGTCATTGTGCGCAAACCGAGGAATTCATCACTGCTCGAACATCGATGGTCGAATCCATTTTCAGGCTTTTCCTGGCCAATGGCAATATGCACCTTACTCCCAGAGAATTGGGAGAAAAGCTCAATCGACCAGCCCAGACGATATTGCGAACTCTTTCGGGAGTGAGAGTGTATAAAGGTCTCCGACCTTGCCCAGAGTGTTAGTGTGTAAAAGGAACCCGCCCTCTCGCGCAATGCTCCCGTAGCTCAATGGATAGAGCACCGGACTTCTAATCCGACGGTTGTGCGTTCGAGTCGCACCGGGAGCGCCTGATGTAGATAAAAAAGTTCGGACTGATCTTTGTGATCGGTCCGAACTTTTGATTCTCTCGTTTGCACCTTTTTTTGCTACTCTTCGATCTCGATGCTGTCTAAACGAAATTCTTTTCCGGCGATGATGTTGATACGAATGCTATTACATTGAGGGCATGGCATCAGACTGCCATCTTCCAGTGCGTAGATATTGCCACAATCCTGGCATTCCAAAGTTGCAGGAATTCGCTCGAAATGCAGTTGTGAGCCTTCTGCAATTGTATCCTTGGACAGAATATCCCAATAGAATTGGATCGAATCGTCGATGACAGAGGACAATTGTCCGATCACGATATGAAGATCAGTGATCCCTTTTGCATTGGCGGATTCTCCATGGCGTAGGGCGATTTCAAGAATACTTTGCGTGATGGGGAGTTCATGCATATAATTTCTTTTTGCCTTTGGAGTGGAGTCACCGAAGTATATCACTCAATGTCCGCCAATTGACAATGAATGTCACAGCTCTCTGGGAGTTCACCATGGGAATTCCCAGAGAGCTGATGAATGTCCAAATTCATGATAATATCTCCACTGGATTCGTGAATAAACCAACAATCACCCACACGAGGCACTATGACATTTCATCATCCAGACGCCATTGAAGCCACACAAGAGATGATCCATGAATTACAAGCAGGGGTCAAACATATCGCCTTCGACCACGTAACTCGCTTATTATATAGCACCGATGCAAGTATCTACCAGATGATGCCGGTTGGGGTTGTCTTTCCCAGGAACGCTGATGAAATTTCCGCGGCCATGGAGATTGCTGCCAGGCATGCGGTGCCCGTATTAGCGCGCGGGGGTGGCAGTAGTCTTTGCGGAAATGCTATCGGGCATGCATTGATCTTGGACCATTCTCGCTATATGGATAAGGTGATCGAGATCGATCCTGAGAGACAGATTGTGCGAACGCAACCAGGGATTACCCTGGGCGCGCTCAATCGAGCTTTAGCACCATATAACTTGATGTATGGTCCTGATCCAGCCAGCGGGGACAGGGCGACAATGGGTGGGATCTTGGGGAACAATTCAACCGGTGCCCATTCCATCGTCTATGGAATGACTCATGATCATGTTCTATCTACAGATGTGGTACTCTCCGATGGAAGTCGGGCCACCTTTGAAGAAAACCATCGAAATTGGAATGATTTGGCAGAGCGTCCTGGCTTAGAAGGGGCAATTTACCAAACCACTGCAAGAGTCTTGCAAGAGTTTGCTGATGAAATTGCCTCGCGCTACCCGAAAACCTTTCGGCATGTCGCTGGATATAACTTGCACATCTTGTCAAATCAAGAGCGCGCAAACCTGGCTACACTGATGGTAGGTTCGGAGGGGTCCTTGGGTGTGATTTCTGAAACCACGCTCAACCTGGTACCGATCCCAAAAATGAAACGATTGGCAATGGTGCATTTTGACGAGAGACGCGCAGCGATGGAAACTGTGCCTGCAATCCTGGAGAGTGAACCTTCTGCAATTGAAGTTCTGGACAAAATGCTGCTTGATTTGACGCGCGATAAGGTTGAGTATCGGCGCCTGTTGTCCTTCGTCGAAGGGGATCCCCAAATTGTTTTGCTGGTCGAATATGCCGGTGACTCACAAACGGAGCTAGATCATGGGATCCAGCGTTTGCGAAACAAGCTGAGGGAGACCAACCACAAGCAGCCAGTGGTGATCATTTCGGATCCAAAACAGCAGGCCAATGTCTGGTATGTGCGCAAGGTGGGGTTGGGAATCTTAATGAGCGTGCGCGGCGACGCCAAACCCATTCCTTTCATCGAAGATGCAGCCGTTCCCGTTGAGCGTTTGGCTGACTATATCAGCGAGATTTTTGATGCCTCTTATGCAGCCGGGGTGGAACAGGTGGCTATGTATGCGCACGCCAGTGCGGGCTGCTTGCATGTGCGCCCCCTGGTCAACCTGAAAACAAAGCGAGGTTTGGAGCATTTACGAGCGATCGCTGAGAAATCCGTGGAATTAATTCTCAAATACAACGGCACGACCAGTGGTGAACATGGTGAAGGACTGGCGCGAAGCGAGTTCTCAGAACGGCTCTTTGGGTCCAGATTGACACAGGCGTTCCAGCAGATCAAGTCAGTTTTCGACCCTCATAACCTTTTGAACCCTGGCAAAGTCGTCAACCCGCCTCGGATGGATGATGAATCACTGCTGCGTTATGGTAGTGGTTATCATCTGCCATTTGAGCCACAGCAAACAGCATACAGCTTTGATGCAGATGGCGGATTCGCTGGAGCTGTAGAGATGTGCAACGGAGCAGGGGTTTGCCGGAAACTCGACCAGGGTGTCATGTGTCCTTCATTCCGAGCAACCCGCGATGAAACTCATAGCACCCGTGGGCGTGCTAATGCATTGAGAGCTGCAATGATGGGATTTTTAGGCCAGGAGGGCATGAGTGCTGAGGAGCTTTATCAGGTTTTGGA
>CAYWIC010000213.1:0-1366 GCA_964458115.1 uncultured Anaerolineales bacterium
TAAGGGGTCGCGTGTTCGAGTCACGCCGAGAGCGCCAAAGGACGGAGAAATCCGTTCTTTTTGATTTTACCTATGTTGAGATCATCCCATTGCTGAAGATCCTGGTACTCTTGATGCTGGCAATTAAATTTGCGGCCATCCGCGTTTGGTTGGCGGCACTGGATCAAGTGTGAATGAGAGATTTCACGGAAAAGACATAATATTTCTCCTTTTGTGAAAAACCCGTAACTCTGTCATAAATAAGGGGTTGTAAACTCATTGAGAGGTTTTTTACATCATTCATCGATTCTTTCATTTCAAAGGAGAGGCGTTATGTCCAAAGTTGCAGTTATCACTGATAGTACCGCGTATCTTCCCCCTGAAGTTGTTGATAAATATCAGATCACCGTTATTCCCCAGGTACTTATCTGGGGAGAGGAAACTCTATTGGATGGCATTGATATCCAGCCAACTGAGTTCTATGAGCGCTTGAAGACCGCCGATGTGATGCCCACCACATCTCAAGCCACAGTTATTAATTTCAAAGAGCTTTTCGAGAAATTAGTTGGTGAGGGCAAAGATGTGTTATGTGTCCTTCTCTCTGACAAACTGTCCGGGACGATCAACTCCTATACTCAAGCTATCGAATTCTTCCCCGATGCCAACATTGACTTCGTCAACTCCGAGAGCGTTGCTATGTCACTTGGTTTTTGTGCCTTAGAAGCAGCTCGAGTAGCTCAAGGTGGTGGATCGCTGGCTGATTGCAAAGCAGCCGCTGAAAGTGCCAAAGATCGCGTTGGCGTGGTCTTCGCTGTTGACACCTTAGAGTTCCTCCATCGCGGCGGCCGAATTGGTGGTGCATCGCGTTTCTTGGGAACAGCTTTGCAGTTGAAGCCTATCCTGACCGTGTTGGATGGCCGCGTTGAAGCCATCGAGCGAGTGCGTACTAAGAAGAAAGCTCATAATCGCCTTCTTGAACTGATTGAAGATCGCACTGCCGGAAGTAGTGCTGTTAAATTAGCCACCCTCCATGCATCTGCCTATGATGATGCCAAAGTTTTGTTAGAAGATGCAAAAGAACGCCTGGGGAACGTTGAAGAATCCATTTTCTCCGAGGTCAGCCCAGTGGTTGGTACACATGCTGGCCCAGGGACTGTTGGACTAGCCTATTTGATTAGCAACTAGCTTTCTCAATATTTTATGAATAACTGTGGCTCCCGCATAGCAGAATGCGGGAGTTTTTTTAGATAGCTGTTTTTTGACGCATCCCTAGAATCGTGGTACGCTAAGGCTTCGCCAGTGGTTGAATCAGCGAAATGCTGTCGGGAAAAGGGGTGTGGGGGGGGGGGGCCCCCCCCGGCCCCCCCCAACCGGCAGAATTATAAAA
>CAYWIC010000213.1:1376-3414 GCA_964458115.1 uncultured Anaerolineales bacterium
GTACCCCTCCCCCCGGCGCGGCGCGCCCGGGGGCGCCCCCCCCCCCCCCCCCCCCCAACACCCCTTTTCCCGTAATTATTCAATGTTTTGAGGACCAGCGTGACGGATATTCGTGATTTACCAAGATTAGAGATCTTGCCCGTTTACAAATTCGTGTTGCACGAGCACCATGATAGCCAGCGCACTCCTCCAATTGCGCAAAATATCCAACAAAGCGGTGTGCTTCGTAACCCTCCAATCGTTGTAGCCTTGGGAGATGGCTCCGATCAATATGTTGTTTTGGACGGCGCAAACAGGACTACAGCTGTCCAAAGTTTGGGAGTGCCGCATATTCTTGCCCAAGTTGTTCCCGCTGAAGATCCTGGATTGGAAATCTCTTCATGGAATCATGTCATCTGGGGAATTTCGCCGGTGGAATTGCTGCACGTGTTCATGGATCTCCCCAATTTGGTTTTACAACCCACAGATTGCGAAAACGCCCCTAGGACTTTGATGGATGTTCATTCGCTAGCCGTGCTTTGTTGTCCTGATGGTCAGGCCTATGACTTGCGCACCCCCAGGTTGATGGTATTACAACATGTCGAAATTCTAAACGCCATTGTCGATAGTTACAAAAATCGCGCCCACCTGGATCGAACCCAGTTGACAGAAGTAGAGACCCTCCAAAACCTGTATCCTGAATTCAGCGGATTGCTCATCTTACCGCCTTTTCGCATTGAGCAGATTCTGCATATCGTTGGTCATGGGGGGTTGATGCCTCCTGGTAGCACACGTTTCACCATTTCGCCGCGCGCATTACATCTCAATTACCCGCTTGAGAAGTTGGCTTCTCAGAAATCGTTGCAAGAAAAGAACGCTGAACTCCGCCAATGGGTGAGTGTACGGTTATCTGAAAAAAGAGTACGTTATTATGCTGAAGCCACATATTTGTTTGATGAGTAAAGGTGAGTGGAAGATGAATCTAAAATCCTCTTCAATTCTATTTGCGCTTTTGGTCGCTTTAATCGCCTGCAGCCTTGTCACTGGTATACCTACAGAGACAGAAGTGCCTGCAATGCAAGCCAGTTCTCCACCCGATATCGCCACCCTCACACCAACCTTTCCACCGACCATAGCACCCGCAGCGACGTCTCCGCCCCCAACGCAGGAATCTCAGGCGCCCTCGCGCGGGGTCCCCGAATTTGGCGTTATCCTTGTCACTGAGGGAGATGTACTCAATGTGCGCTCAGGCCCTGGGGTAGATAATGGCATCACCGATACCTTAGCTCCCCACGCCACAGGAATTACCATGTCCGGGAACCGGCAGAAAGTCGGCAACTCGATGTGGGTGGAAATTGAAACCCCTTCAGGGACATTAGGGTGGGTGAATGCCCATTTCATAACCGAAAGTGTTGAAAACGATGATTTCTGCAATGATCTTCGGGTGACGGCGCTCCTGGACAGCTTTGTTGCGGCTGTGCAAACTCGTGACGGAGAAGCATTGGGCCAATTGGTCAGCCCTACGCATGGCTTGACCATTCGAGTCAGTTGGTGGAATCCGGAAGTTAAATTCAGAAGTCAGAATGAAGTTTCCAACATCTTCAATAGTGCTGCTGTTCATGATTGGGGTATCCAGGATGGCAGTGGTCGGCCGATCCAAGGCTCATTCAGCGACGAAGTGCTACCCTGGATGGATGATGTGTTTAATGGAGAATATCATTCAAATTGCAACGATCTTGAAAATGGCAGCGGCCCTTCAGCGGGTTTCGTCATCTGGCCCTTTGAATACCAGAATATCAATTATGTCGCCCAATATCGGTCCGCTCCCGCCGATCAAGAGTTCGATTGGCGTACCTGGGCTATTGGTATCTCCTACCATCAAGGCCAACCGTACATCTCCTTTATGGTGCAGTATCATTGGGAAATCTAGATCAGGAACAACTCAACCTAAATGGAATTCCCGAAAAAAGGGGAGTGCGTAGGGGGCGCAGCCCCCCACCCCCACCCCCATTTTATGTGGGCCCCCTGTGTGGTTGTATATTTAAGCCCAACCCCGACC
>CAYWIC010000213.1:3424-7524 GCA_964458115.1 uncultured Anaerolineales bacterium
ACTAAAAAAAACAAATTACTTTTCCTACCCTAAATGGGGGGGGTGGGGGGGGGCCCCCCCCCCCACCGCACTCCCCTTTTTTCGGTGGACCCCTTGTCTGGTTGAATAGTTACGCCCAACCGATACCATGGCGCAAAGCGTTAATGACTTGTGTGATTATTTTTGATGAAAAATTGAGGAACAATCATGTCAATGGATATATTTTTCACAGACCCTGATGATGTCCCCCTGCCTCCCGAGGAGGTGCGCATCCGTGAGTTCAAAGCCGATCCCTGGCCCGATAGCCGGCGGGTGAAGGTTTATCTCGAAGTGACGCCCTTTCAGAAGCGCCCCAGTGGTGAAATCGTCATCCGGGATGATTCGGGCCAGCCGGTGGCATCGGCCAACATCATCGAGACCATTGATCCCAAAATGGAGATCAATCTACACCTGCGAGGTTCAGATCTCTCAGGGGTCTTTACCGCGGTTGTGGTGCTTTTCTACCTCCAGGAAATCGACGAAGATCAGCCGGAAGACCAACCTATCGCCCCACCTCAGCGCATGATCGTCGATGAAGCGCAAACGATGTTTGAAATTGGGGAGTAGATATTTGATATTGGGAGCGGGATAATGGAATTTCTAAAATCTAACCTCCAATCTCCAAAATTCGTCTTTCAACCCCCCTCATGCCTGACCTTCCAGCAAAATTCTTGACGCGTATGCGGCAACAGCTAGGGGCTGAAGAGTACGCTGCTTTCTTGGCCAGCTACGATCATGCGCCAGATATCGGCTTGCGGGTAAATACCCTCAAACTTTCACCTCACGAATTCAAGTCGATCTCTCCTTTTCATCTGACTCCAATCCCCTGGGCTCCAGCAGGATTTGTCCTGCCCCCTGACTCACGCCCCGGCAAACATCCTTATCACACTGCCGGGTTGTACTATTTGCAAGACCCCTCGGCGATGGCCGTGGCAGAGTTGTTGGTCCCCCAACCTGGAGAGCGTGTCCTGGATTTGGCTGCTGCACCGGGCGGCAAAGCGACCCACATCGCCGCGCTGATGGATGGGAGTGGTTTGCTGGTGGCCAATGACCTGCATCCTCGTCGGGCGCAGGTATTGGCGAAGAACCTGGAACGTTGGGGGACACGGAATACGGTGATATTGAATGAAACTCCGGCACGCCTGGCGAATCATTTTGGTGCCTATTTCGACCGCGTCGTTGTTGACGCGCCCTGCTCGGGTGAGGGTATGTTTCGCAAAGACCTCGATGCGCGTCGAGAGTGGATGCCCAAACTGGTAGAGAGTTGCGCTCTTCGTCAAGATGCTATCCTGAATGATGCTGCCAGGCTTGTGCGGCCAGGAGGCGTGATGGCCTATGCTACCTGCACTTTCGCCCCTGAAGAAGATGAAGGAGCAATCGCCCGATTTTTGGATGCCCACTCCGAATTTGAGCTGGTTGATCCCCCGCATTTTTCGGATTTCTCTCAAGGTCGCCCTGAATGGCTGACCAGCGATCATGCCCATCCTCTCCGGAATGCCGTTCGCTTATGGCCGCACCGCGCCCTTGGTGAGGGCCACTTCATAGCCATCCTCAAGAAACATGAAGTGAGACGCGAATCGCATCCCCTTACCCCCCAACTCCCATCCTCCCTACCGCCTGAATCGGACGCATATTTCCACCAATTCGTTTGCCAAACTCTGCATTGGAACCCTCACCAAGACCATCTCTCTCAGATGGGTTCTCACCTTTACCATATCCCCGAAGATTGCCCTGATTTGCGCGGGCTACGGGTCATCCACTGGGGTTGGTGGTTAGGTACGATGAAGAAGAAGCGTTTCGAGCCTTCGCATGCTTTGGCGATGGGGCTGCGTGCTGAAGATGTCCGCAATGTGTGTCCGCTGTCGAATGCTGACCCGTTGGTGGAGAGATACTTACGCGGTGAGGTTTTATCCCTGGCAGGTGAGGATGGCTGGGTGTTGGTGACTATCGATGACTTCCCGCTTGGATGGGGGAAACGTGTTCAGGGGCGGCTAAAGACTCACCTGCCCAAATGGTTGCGTCAATTTTAAACCGGGTTCGATTATTGCACCTTGGAATCCACGAAGATCAATACGCCAAGAAGCGGATGCCGCCGAATTGCACAAGTTCCAAATCTTAGACCTATGTGAAAACTTCGTGCTCATTGTGGTAAAACGCGGGTCTCTAGGAGTTGCCGGGGTGATCCCCCAGATGTAGGGGTGAGTGGGGTGCGGAGCACCCCGCTCACCCCTACATCTGGAATGTCCCACGGCGATTCCCAGAGACCCTAAAACGCTGATCCTACGTACGCTGAAACCCGTGTTAAAATCTAGCCATGATCCTGCCCACTGCCCCTAATGGGGAAAATGATCATCGAGAGAAAAAGCCCAGGTCGCGCCCTCGCTCCCGGCGCATCATAATTTCTCCGTTCACCTTCATCTTGTTATTGACAATTAATCTGGTCATTTTGATGATATTGGCCTGGCCGATATTGAATTCTCGTTTTGGCCTTTTCGATGGACTGACTTGGAGAGAGCAGGCTGATTTCGAAACGACCCCTTCGCTCAATGTAGGAGAGGTTGTTACGGAGACAATGGTGCCCACGCGCACCCCTATCCCCCCTGAGGATGTTGGCTTGTTGATCCTCTCGATGCAAGAGGGCCTGGATACACACCTTTTTGCCTATAACCCAGTCGATGCCGGTGGGGATACGGTACCCCTCTCCCGATTGACCGATGGACCCTGGCATGATCTCAATCCCACGCTCAGCCCTGATGGGCACCGGCTGGCTTTTGCATCTACCCGAGACGGTGACTGGCAAATCTATGTCTGGGACCTGGAAAGTGGGGTGATCTCTCACATCACGGATACTCCAGGATACAAGGCCGCGCCAACCTGGTCACCCGATGGGATGTGGCTGGCCTATGAGCGATATTTCGATAATAATTTGGAGATCTATATCCAACAGGCTGAATTAGGCGCCGAAGCTATCCGCCTGACTGGTGATCTAGCCGCCGATTTCTCTCCGGCCTGGTCACCCAGGGGACGACAGATCGCATTTGTCTCAACCAGTGGCGGGCGAGAGGGGATTTGGTTGGCGGACCTGGATAAAAGTGGAGAAGACCGCATTGTGCCGCTCGAGAACATAGGAGAGGCCAAAGCGGCCCATCCTGCCTGGTCTCCCGATGGACGGTTTCTAACCTGGGGTGCAATCATGGAAGATGGCTGGCACAAGATCTTTTTGTGGGATGCCACCCTGCCCGAAAAGGCTCCCCAGGAAATTGGCGTGGGGGATCACCCAGTTTGGAGCCGTGATGGGCGCATACTCTACACCACGCTAGAAACTCCTTATCAGACGTATCTGACTGCCTTCATTCTCGACCAACCAGACCTGGTCTGGTTGCCGCCTAAGGCAATGCCTGGTTTGGTGGAAGACTTGGCTTGGGTCAATTACTCGGTGAATGACTTGTTGCCAGAGATCATCAGTCCTTCGCCAACTCCGCTCTGGAACCCTAATATGAATCTAGATCCTGAGGTGCCGGGCGGCCGCTGGGGATTAGTCGATCTGCATGGTGTCGAAGCGCCTTACCCTCAACTACACGATCGTGTCGATGAAGCCTTCGATGCCTTGCGGATGAAGCTGGCCGAGCAAACTGGCTGGGACGCTTTAGCGACCTTGGAAAATGCTTACGTGCCTTTGACGTCGGCGCTCGCTCCCGGTTTACAGGGAGATTGGCTTTATACCGGGCGCGCCTTTGCGGTAAACCCTCTGCCGATCAACGCGGGCTGGATGGTGGTCGTGCGCGAGGACTACGGCCACGATACGTACTGGCGTATCTATCTGCGTGAGCGCTTTCAGGATGGCGCCAAAGGACGACCATTACACGCGCTGCCCTGGGATTTTAACGCTCGATATCGCGCCGAAACCGGTCCTTATGAGCAGGGGGGTGCTGTTGCCCCCGGAGTTCCGCCTGGCTATTGGATCGATATGACGCAACTGGCAGCAGCTTATGGCTGGCAGCGACTACCCTCGCAGTTGACCTGGCGGTCGGTATTGTCGGCAGCGCGCTATAATGAATTCGTGCGCACGGATGATTTGGAGT
>CAYWIC010000214.1:0-7518 GCA_964458115.1 uncultured Anaerolineales bacterium
TATTTTCTAGGTTTTGGGGAGCACTCCCTAAAAGATTTGTCAGTCAATCAGCTAGTCCTACAGTAACCGATGCTGACCTCTATAAAACAGAGGTGGACAAACTGCGCTCGTGGGTTCAGCTATGTGCCCACTCGTCGCCTGGCAGCCATGCATTCAAGATGGGGCATGGATGGGCTGGTGCTGAACACATCTATTCATCCTACTTCAGAGACACTGACCCTCCAAATGCCCATTTTTATAATTTGTTTTGTTGTAGTGCTGGCAGGTTTACGTCACAGGACTATATAGCTGGATGGTACATTTTTGACCGCAAAACAACTGATGCAACCAATGGCCTGGCTGCTATCGCAAGCGCAAAATCTGGATCGATGCTATTCTTTGAGGATTTCTATGATCCCCTAGGAAAAGGTGATACTGTTGGAGAAGCTTTTGTCAAGTGGTGGCAAACACGTCATAGGTATCCTACAAACCTGGATCGGGAATGGTTTTATGGGCTGGTATTACTTGGCGATCCAACCTTAACCTGGTGGAAGGGCGTTGTGCCACAACCAGTGCTGTCTGCAAATTATGTCAATTGGAATCGCGTCGAACTAGAGAATGTCAAATATACCCTCGAACTCAACTGTTTTGGCGATAAGACACCGAATAAATGGGCAGAAGAAGAGAACCTTTCAGGAGAAATTTTCAGTGATCTCTCGGCTACCAGTATCGAAAACCTACCGTTATCCGATGGAAGATGTCGATTCCGTGTTCGAGCCGCAATTGACGGACAGGAGTGCCCCTGGTCTCCCTGGAAATACGTGCCAGTACTCACTTTTGGTGAGCCTGTAGGTGGTTCGGGTGTTCCCTTTCAGGATGATCCACCATTAGAGGTTCCACTAAGTCAAATCAATATCAGAAGCGGAAACGTTTTGGACAATATTCAGGCTGTTTACGGTGCCACAGAAATGCCCGCTCATGGAGGTCCTGGCGGAGGACTTGCCACAATTGTGTTAGCTGATGACGAGTATATAACCGAAGTATCTGGTAGTGAAGGAGATTATTTCGGAGCGCGGCATATTGTTCAGCTCTCCATTACCACAAACAACTCAACATACGGACCGTATGGAGATATGCAGTTTGCTACCGATGTGCAGTCATTTTCTTTGAGGGCTCCTGACGGACAAAAAATAATTGCATTCAAGGGAAGTACCTTCACCCATTCTGACAGAACCGATTATGTGGCTTCATTGGGGGTAGGTATGATAGAGATTTCCAGCTGAGTGGAAATCCAGTCCATTCAACAGAATAGAAATCCGAAGCCTTGGGGACTTCGGATTTCTCGCGTTGGGCGACAGCGAAATATTGACGGTGAAGTAGAGATAATATCAAGAAGGTGACAGTCAATTGCTTCCTTAGGTCGGCCTGTGGAAATTGACTGTCACCTGCGTTATGGAGAAACTCTCTGCAATTGTTGAAGCGGCACGTCAATTTGGTACTGAAGTAATGCCTGGTTCCTTGAGAACTATTAAGCTTAACAGGTTCAAACTATTAACCATGTAGGGGTGTTTAGACGACTTATTTTATACAATGAATAGGGGAGGTAATGAATATGGCAAACAACCATAATTGGAGGCAGAGAATGTTAGCAAAAAATAATCATGATTCAAACCTGCGGTGTGTTTCGCCGCATCCTGATCTCATTAAAAATCTCATACGCCAATATGATCAACTAATTCAAGAAGGAAAAATACCTAAAGAAAAAACGTTTAATGAATTTTACACGGAGTGGGGAGCCAAGCGCGGTGGCGAAATTTTGTCCGGCAAGGATGATGGCGCCTTTGCACCGGTGCCGGGCAGGCCAAGCAGGATTGATCCGCCTGCTAGAGTTTTGCAAGGAACTGTAAAGACAATGGTGCTCTTGGTTGATTTCAGCGACAGACCAGCAAATCCGGCACACAACAGGCAACATTTCCAAGACATGATTTTTGGTGAAAACGGCGTATTTGCGACAGGAAGTATGCGTGAATATTATAATGAAGTAAGCATGTACGATGCCTCCAAGAACAAAGGGATCGATGTTGATGGCGAAGTTCATGGTTGGTATCGAATGCCACAGCCATTAAGTTATTATGCCGATGGACAATCTGGTACTGGAAGAAATTACCCGCGCAATGCGCAGAAAATGGCTGAAGACGCTGTAAATGCGGCTCTGGCCGATGGGGTAACATTTGATGGCTATGATGCTTTAGGGAATGGGCTAGTGACTGCGCTATTTGTCGTTCATGCTGGTTCGGGTGGCGAAGAGACCGGCAATGTAGGTGATATTTGGAGTCATAAATGGGGCCTTAGAAATAGAATCCAGGTAGCAAACAACCCGAATATTTGGGCTGCAACCTATCTTACTGTACCTGAGGATTGTAAAGTTGGCGTATGCGCTCACGAATGGGGGCATCTTGCTGCTCAATGGGCAGACTATTACGATACAGATAGGGTTAACCGATCCAATGGATTGGGAGAATACTGTTTGATGGCCTCTGGTTCTTGGGGGAATCGTGGTGTTACTCCGACATATCCAAATGGCATGTTGCGGATGTTTCATAATTGGGTAAATGTAATCAACATCACTGAATCCCAAGATTTCATTGAGTTGTGGCCTGCAGACAGGGGTGGCGTAATCGTCAAAATATTCAATAGTAAAACAATGTCCCCCACCCAATATATCGTTGTTGAATACAGACGCAAAGAAGGACAAGACCAATATTTGCCTGACCAGGGAGTTGCCATATATGTAGTGGACGAAAGTATCCCAAACGAAAATGATGAAGATCACCTTGCTGTCAAATTGATGCAGGCGGATGGTAGAGATGATTTAGCAAAGATCCATGGTGGCAATCGAGGTGATGCAAACGACTTATATCCCAGTCTTGGAAACAGCAAAGTTGGAAAGAGCACCAATCCCGCCCTAAACCTTCCTGATCTTCCTGACCCGAAATGGTCCGGCGTCACCATAAAAGCCTATGGCGACCCGGGAGACGATATCATGAGTATCGACGTGATATTTGAGTAACAGATTTGTTTTCAGTAAAAATAAGGAGAGTAATAATGGCTACACAAAGATGTTTGAACAATATCGCATCAGAGGACCCTCCATTCAATAGACAATGTACATCAGATTTTTGTTACAAAACTTCATTTGCCCGAAATATTCATTGCACCAAAAGAAATAGGCCTTTGGATACGCCAGTATTAACCTGGGATCCGGCCATTGCAGATAATGATCCTGACGGTCAGGGGGCATGCTATTGTTGTTGTTCATGTTTCGCATTGGATACGCCATTAGAAGCAAAGCCGGGCGAATTCGTTATGATCCAAGATATCGATGCGGGAGATGAAATTCTTGCTGCCGGGGTAGATTTGAATTGGAAACCGGCAAAAGTTCTGGATCGTTCTGGTAACCTCGAATTATCACTGATTCCCGGATTATATTATGTGAGTTATCGACTGAAAGGAGAAAATGAGGACAGACACTTGTTAGTTACACCTGATCATCTCTTTCTCATGAACACAACTAAAACGTTGAAAAAAGTTCAAAATCTAGTTCCAGGTGATAAGCTAACCGACAAGAATGGCGATGTGGCGGTTGTGCAATTTGTTGTGGTAGGGGAACACCATACGTCTGTGCAAAGCATAGAATTAGCTGGGGATTATGACCCCAACACCTTGGATGGGCACCTAGTGAATTCCAATGGGGTTGTTACCGCAGATTATGTTGTTCAGGTTCACCATGAAGTCAATGAGGGTGGTGACCAATTCACTTACCAGTTTCGTGATACGGATGAGACAGATATTCAGGAAGTCGGGACGAAGGAATACGCGGAAAAATTCCCTCATGAAGGGCGTGACAATTTTTTGGAGGATGAAGATTCCTGGCCAAAAGGATTTATCCCTAAGCGAAAAAGGATTGTGAATATTCCTAAAACAGCCTGGGGGTTCCTGACTGAACCTCAAGCCATGGAAGTGATGGAGAATGCGGAATTCAATCCTTATTCAAATGTGATTGGCAGAGATAACGTCGAACGATTATTTAAATTCGGCCGGATGCTTTTCCCAGATATCATTTATATCATCGATTGGCATAACAAATTTCCAAATGGTTATGCCTGGATTCAAGGTAGACAAAAATTCTTGGTTGTCACTGGGGGATTGATAAGGCTTAAATCCTTATTCTTGGAAGGTCATTCTTTGATCATCGCACATCTTCAGGCATATTTGAATGGAGAGCAATGTGTTGGAACCTGTGATTATGAGGCTACCCATGACATTTTACGCGAGCTATGGCCAGATAAGATTTATGCCAGGATTGTTCCCAATGCTATCTCTCAAATGGAAGAGATTTTTAGCGTAATCCAAAGTAAGCCTGAACAAAAAGATCAAAATGATCGTTGCCTAAACCCACCGCTAGATTGCCGAATTGAGACCTTCTGGGCTGGTATGAGTTTCATGGAAATACCGGATTGTGCCCTACCCAAAGTGGAATTTTTTGAACTGCAACAAGCTTTCTCTAGCATTGACCGAAATCAAATTACCATGGCTTTCAGTGAGAAACTTGATCCGGAATCTGTAACAGACACTAAAAATTATGACTTGGTTCCCGGAGCGAAGATTTCGAAAGCTGAAATGGATTCTACCAACGAAAAAAGGATTGTTTTGTTCGTAGAGACTTTGAAGCCCAATAGCAGGTATATCTTAGCAGTGGAGAACATAAACACTACTCACGGTGGTGTAATCGCGGCAGGCAAGGATGCAGTGATATTCAAAACACCATAAGATGATCAGGGGAACAACCTTCATTTATATTTTGAGAGGTTGTTCCCTTTTTTTATAAATAGTCGATAGAACAAGATAGTGAATCATGTTAGATATTCTTCAAGATATTGAAAAACAGTCAGCATCGTGGAATGACATGCGAAAGGCGTTTGGCAATTTTCTGGGAATAAAGGACCCAGTACCTTCCGCTGTTTTGAATCGGGCTAGACAGGATGATAAATTTACTATTTATCTTATCAGGAGTTGTCACAATGAAACTTTGCTTCAGTTGCTGTTCGATGCCGAAGCAAATAAAAAATTTGAGCCTTCATCGCTGGAGGTTGTTGAATTTTCAAATACCGAACTTGTTTCAAAGGCATCCAAAGCCATGTTTACATGGGCTAAGACTGGTTTTAGGAAAATTGATGAAGCGACTTTTGAAAAGCGGATAAACGCTTGCCACGCTTGTGAACATTTGGTAACCCATCCTGATCAGTTGTCATATAAGGTTGCCTTAATCAAAAGAAGCGACCCACGTATTTGTGAATTATGTGGTTGCATAGCTTCTCGTAAAGCTAGGGTTATTTCCGAATCTTGCCCGTTACCAAATCCAAATGATTCATCAAAAAATCGTTGGGGGGAGGCCTTACAAAGTGGTGCGACAACGTGAAGACTGAGTTTTCGGTGCTTCAAGCATTGCAGGTCTGGTAGGGAAAATCCTGACAATTCTAATCCAATTTTAATCTTACCACGAAACTAGAACATGTGTTCCGTGTTATTATGGGCGAATGGGTGAGTTCTAATCCCCATTCGCCCCAAGTGCATGAGCACTTAGGATCACAAGTATTTCACCAAAGGAGAAATCAAATGCTTACTTTCGATATTAACTGGCTGGCCGTGATAGTTTCCGCTGTGGCCAACATGATCATCGGCGCGGTGTGGTATGGAGCCTGGGCAGAG
This sequence comes from uncultured Anaerolineales bacterium, assembly GCA_964458115.1. Lineage (GTDB taxonomy): Bacteria > Chloroflexota > Anaerolineae > Anaerolineales > UBA11858 > NIOZ-UU35. Next base: position 5,749 of record CAYWIC010000214.1, read on the forward strand.
CCCTGGCTGGCAGGCATCGGCAAAACCCGTGAATGGGCCAACGAGAATCAGCGCCCCATGGATTTTGTTATTGCCGGCGTTAACTCTCTCTTGATGGCCTTTATTCTGGCCAATGTGATAGCCTGGGCGGGCGTTTCCGGATTCTTGCCGGGTCTGCTCACCGGATTGTTCATGTGGTTGGGGTTCACTGGCTTTTCCTTCGCCGCCAACCACGCTTTCGAGGGTCGTTCCACCTTGGTGTGGTTCATCAACTCTGGTACGTACTTGGTTGGTTTGATGGTCATGGGTGTCATCCTGGGCCTCTGGCAGTAAATTCATTTTTTACCGCGGAGACGCGGAGAGCGCAGAGAATTTTGTAGATTCCTTCAATCTAGCTCAGCGTTCTCGGCGTCTTTATAATTTAAATTGCAAGCCATAATTACGTGAGCGGGGTTACAATTTGATTATGCAAGAAATAACTCTGATTGCTATCTGTACTTTCGGACTGGAAGCCGTGGTCAAGCGCGAGCTGCTAGCGCTGGGCTTCGATCGACTCAAAGTCTCGGAAGGGAAAGTCGAATTTCAGGCTCGGGTTGAGGATATCCCTAAGGCTAACTTGTGGCTGCGCAGCGCTGATCGAGTGCTGTTGAAGATTGGTCAGTTCAAAGCTATGACCTTCGATGAATTGTTCGAGGGTACCAAGGCTTTGCCGTGGGGTGAATGGATCACCGAGGAAGGTGTATTCACGGTTACAGGTACCGCACACAAGTCTAAGCTGGGCAGCGTCCGTGCTTGCCAGTCGATTGTCAAAAAAGCGGTTGTGGAGAATCTCAAAGCCAAATATCACACCGACTGGTTCGAGGAGAATGGTCCGGAGTTCACCATCAAAGTGACCATGCGCAAAGATATCGCATTGCTGACCATCGATACATCCGGCTCTGGGTTGAACCGCCGCGGATACCGCGTCCATTCTGGCGAGGCAGCTCTGAAAGAGACTATGGCATCGGCACTGGTGCAACTTAGTTTTTGGCGAGATGATCGTCTGCTCATTGATCCCTTTTGTGGGTCAGGAACGATCTTGATCGAGGCCGCCATGCAGGCGCGCAATATGGCCCCCGGCCTGGATCGCAATTTTGCCTCAGAAGAGTGGCCCCGCGTTCATCCGAACGCCTGGAAAGTGGCCCGCCGCAAAGCTCGCTTGGCAATTCAGACCTCTGGTGGCTTCCAGATCTATGGCTACGATATCGATCCTAAGATGATTGATGCCAGTCAACGAAATGCCAAAAAGGCTGGGGTGGGGGAGGATATCGTCTTCCAGCAGAAGGATGTCAAGGAATTGTGGATCGATAAACCCTACGGGATCGTCATCTCCAATCCGCCCTATGGAGTCAAGTCAGGAGAGTTCCAGGAAATCAACCAGATCTACATTTCGCTGCACAAGACCTTCCGCAAGAAAAAAGGCTGGTCAATCTATATGTTGACAGCTGATAAGAAGTTCCCCGATTATTTTAAGCGCGCCAAGCCTGACCGAGTGCGCAAATTGTTCAACGGGCCGCTGGAGGTCAATTATTATCAGTATTATGGCGAACGCCCGCCACGAGAATGATTGTAGAATTTTGTCATGGCCGGATGCCCGCCGTGGCGTGAGCCGCCGCAGGCGAGCGAAGAATCTCATTATCCAATGAAATTACGATTCTTCGTCGCAACCTGTGGCTGCTTCTCAGAATGATTAAATTTAGGACTTACGCAGTTGGTTGAAGAGAGATGGATGGATGAGCAAGGTATTGGCGC
>CAYWIC010000215.1:0-7499 GCA_964458115.1 uncultured Anaerolineales bacterium
AAAATCATTGCGCCTATTATAGCTGCCTTTCGGATTTATGCACCAAAGCCTTTTGAATCTAATATTTCGCCACCTACTTTGATCAAGGGCAAAGATGTCAGTATCTCTACCCTGGATTTTGATCGTATCGTTGTTCCGCTGAAAACGGAATTGGGTGTTATTACCGCTCATCTGGCGCTGCGTGAAAGCCCTCCCGGTGTGCGAGAATCAAACTTTGTCGATGTTGCTATTCATGCGTAAATGAGGTCTATATATGAATGTAAAATTCTTGAATCCTTTTGTAGAAGCAGCGCATGAAGTGCTCAAAGCCGAAGCCGGATTGGAAATGGTGCGCGGTCCGCTCAATCTAATTAATGAAACGTACGTCACCGATGATGTGACCGTGATCCTCAACCTGATCGGCCAAATTGAGGGAACTGTCTTCTATAGTATGAGTAACCAGACCGCGGTGACATTGGCTTCATCCATGTTAGGGGAGCATATAGCTGAATTCGATAATCTAGCCCAAAGCGGAGTGGCCGAATTAGGCAATGTAATCACTGGACAGGCCAGCATTAGACTCTCAAGTGAAGGGCTTGATTGCAATATTTCTACACCAACCTTGGTGATTGGAAAAGATGCCACCATCTCTACTTTGGGGCTACCGCGCCTTGTGGTTCCACTGGAAAGTGATTCTGCAGAGGTCATCATTCATTTGGCGCTGCGTCAATCGAATAAACCCGTCAGAAGTGCATCAGAAATTCCTCAGGCACCGCAAGTATAGTTGTCGGTGAAAAGGAAAAGAAATGAATAAGTGGTTCTTTTACTGGTTCGATAACCTCAAAATGCAACGCAAAATCGTGTTGGGAGTCAGCATTGTTACATTAGTGTCGGTTGTATCTTTGGAAGCATATAGTTATTTTCGTCTCAAAGATATTTCATATCAGCTTGCTGGCGAGAGATTAAGCACCCAGGCACAGCAAGCACTAGCAGTATCTGTGGAAGTAGTGCACGGCCATATCGATACCTTGAAAACCCTGGCGCTTTCCCCGTCCATCATTGATGCAGTAACTATAGCAAATACATCCTACAATGACCGTAGTCGGGCTGAGATTGAATCGCAAATCGCAATCCTTGATCAGGCCTGGAAAAATGAAGAAAGCAGTGTGGATGATCTGGTAGCTGTGATTTCGAACAATCAGGTCAGCCAGCTCCTATTGGCATTCCAAGATGAATTTCCCCAGGAGATTGAAGTATTCATCACCGATATCCAGGGTTTGAATATTGCCATGACCAATCGTACTGGTGATTACTTCCAGGCTGACGAAGCCTGGTGGCAGGGGGCCTATCAGGATGGTTCCGGGTCTGTTTTCCTTGGCGCTGTTGATTATGATGATTCTACCGGCGCCTGGGCGATAGACGTGGGGGTGCCTATCCGGTCTAGCGATGGCACACAAGTCATCGGAGTGCTGCGCGGGACAATTGATATTTCGGTTGTTTTCGAGACGTTTTCCAGCGTAACTTTTGGAGATACAGGGTATGCAGTTCTGATCGATAAAGAAGGCAAAGTGTTATTCGCCAATAACCCTAACTGGCTGATGCAAATAGCTCCTGAGGAGTTCATCTCCCAAATCGGGGATCAACGGCACGCCTGGCAGCAAGGTGTCGATCTGGAAGGTAATCCCGCCTTGCTAGCGACTGATTCGCTGGATGGAGTTATCGGAGATGGTTTGGGCTGGACGATCTTTCTGGATCAAGATATTTCTGAAATTTATCATACTGTTCTCTCAACGATATTCTCAAGTCTGATCATAGCTGGGGTGGTGATCAGTATGATGATATTCGGTTCAATTTTATTTGGCCGTTCTATCAGTGAACCTTTGGAGCTCGTAACCGAAGGTGCCTTGAGGTTGTCTCAGGGTGATACTGCTCTCAGAGGTATGAATAGGGAAAAAACATCCCAAGTCGATCTTCGCAGAGATGAGATTGGAGCTATTGGGCGAGCATTCACTGCATTGATTAAATATTTTGAAGAGATGACAGCGGTTTCACAACACATTGCTGCAGGCGATTTGTCTGTTGAGGTCCAGCCTAAATCAGACCAAGATATGCTTGGTAACGCCCTCTCGCGAATGGTGGTGAATTTACGCAATTTGTTATCGCATGTGACCGAAAACGCCTCCAGTCTCGGATCTGCATCCAATCAATTGGCAGCTGCTTCGGAACAGGCTGGACAGGCGGCTGAACAGATCACCATGAAGATCCAACATGTTGCCCTAGGTGTAGCCCAACAGTCTAATTCTGTCAGTGAAACTGCCAGCTCAGTCGATCAAATGGTACGCGCCATCGAAGGAGTTGCCAAGGGGGCCCAGGAGCAAGCTTCCGCAGTAACCAAATCATCCGAAGTAACCACACAAATGGCATCGGCAATCCAGCAAGTGGCAGCCAATGCACAGGCAGGAGCGCGTGGAGCCAGTGAGGCCGCAAATACCGCGGAATATGGCGCTAGAATCGTCGATAAGAATCTCGAAAGTATGGAAACCATCAAGGATAGGGTCAGTCTGGCAGCGCACAAAGTCAAAGAGATGGGTAAGCACTCAGACCAGATCGGCATGATCGTAAAAACAATAGACGATATTGCCTCCCAGATCAACCTCCTTGCACTCAATGCCGCCATAGAAGCTGCACGCGTGGAAGGCAAAGGGGAGCAAATCGTCGAACAGCTATTGCAACGTCACCTCCTGGGGGTCCTCAACCTGGTTGCCGAAATGTTCGCTAAAAATCCTGACCTAAACTCCGTAGACCTTGCCGGTTTGGCGCTCCAATCGCAGGTGGAGTCCTTGAGTATCTCAGATGCCGACGGCGTGATTATTTTATCGAATGATCCGGAAAACTTGGGCTTTCGATATTCTGAGGATCCAGAACACGAGTCTTCAGCAAGCCGACCTCTACTCAACCAAGATGATGGTGTCGTAATCAGGCCTATCGAGCCGCGCGATAGTGATGGCAAGCCTTATCTCTATGTGGCGATTTCGCGGCGAGATTGCCCGGGCATTCTATCGGCCGGTGTGCCGGGGGAAATTGCCTATCTTCTCGGCAACTTTTCGCGCGGCTTCGCCGTCGTTGCAGATGAAGTGCGCAAGCTTGCCGAACGCACAGCATCTGCTACCAAGCAGACTGCCCAGCTCATCAAAGAAGTGCTGGACTCGGTTTCTGAAGCCGTCGACGCCATGGATGAAAGTGCCGCCGAAGTTGACCATGGTGTCATCCAGGCCAAGGAGGCTGGCAAAGCGCTGCACAGCATCCTGACTGCCGTAGATGATGTCAACCGGCAAGTCGATGAAATATCGGTGGCTGCAGAGCAAATGACAACCTCCTCGAATGAACTTGTGGTAGCCATGGATTCCGTTTCGGCAATTGTCGAGGAGAATACAGCCGCTACCGAGGAGATGAGCGCTGGGTCAAATGAGGTGAACCAATCAATAGAAAATATCGCCAGTATATCGGAGGAAAACTCAGCAGCCATCGAAGAGATCTCAGCCTCCACAGAAGAGATGAACGCCCAAGTCGAAGAAGTCTCGGCGTCGGCAGCTTCTTTGGCGGATATGTCCCAGCAGTTGACCAGTCTGACTAGCCAGTTCTACCTGGGAGCAAAATTAAATATCAATCAAGAAAATGAGCTCTCCAGACAAAGCAGCACAGCAGAAACAATTTCCGGCCCCTCAGCGACGGTTGATATTGCAGCCAACGGGCTGTCAGCGCGAAGTATAGGTTCGAATGGCAGATAAAAACAAGTGCCGATCAGCTACTGCCAGGAGACGGTTGGCCTCCCAGGAGAATTTTGGAGAAAAAATGTCCCAACAATTCGTGATTTACCAGCTCGCGCAAGAACAGTTTGGCGTCGACATCGCTGCCGTTGAAAGCATCATAAAGATGCAGGGCATCTCAGCCGTCCCCCAAGCGCCTGAGTTCGTCGAGGGCATCACCAACCTGCGCGGGGAAGTGTTGCCGGTCATCGATCTGAGGAAACGTTTTGGTATCCCACCATCTGCGAAAGAGGGAGACGCCCGAATCATCATAGTCGAAATTGACGGTCAAAATATTGGCATGATCGTCGATGCCGTGACCGAGGTGCTCACTCTGGAAGATGATTCGATTGAGGCTCCTTCGGCACTTGTTATTGGGAATAGCGTCGATTTCATCAAAGGTATTGCCAAGGTTGATGATCAACTTGTTACAATCATCGATTTTGGTAAGGTGATGCTTTCTGATGAGAGGCTCGAATTGGTCGCGATGGCATAATATTTTTCATATTATAGGTGGTTTTAATGGCTAAAATATCTGGAAGTCGTTCCCAAGAATCCCCCCTTATTATTTCCGATACGAGGAAAAGACGATTTATGCATGGCATAAACCTAAAAATAGGGCATAAGATAGGCGGGGGCTACCTGATTGTTGTCATACTGTTATTTCTTGTCGCTGGAACGGGGTTCTGGGGGCTCAAGCAAATAGGCGACGTGCTTGATTTCGTAATCGGTCCAGCTAGGGATACCAAGGATGGCGCCATGGAAACTTCTATTGCCGGGTTGTCCCAAATGGTCGCCGTTCAAGAATTGGCGCAAGGCACTGATATTGAAGAAAACGTGATCTTGGTCAAAGAAAAAGAACATATCGCCGCGGACGGGAAAGCGCGTTTCGTGGCTGCAGATCTGTTGCCGGATAGTCTCTACAATGAACTAAACTCAAAAGATCACAACTTCGATGTTGCCTTGGAAGATTTCCTGGCCGCCAGCGCTGACTTCGTGGCAGCTGGAGAAATGTTTGACGCGCATACCGGGAAATTTTTGGCATTTTTTGAGCACGTCGATGAAATTGGCGATCGTGCTATGCAAGAGTCGGAGACTCAGTCGAGACATAGTGCATCCTCGAATGACAGCCTGGGGGATCCCTGGCTGGCTGCGGGTAGCGCTATGGAAGCCAGGATCGAGTATTTAGAGCAGCTATATTACTTAAATCGATTGTTAGCGGGGGCAAGTATCAGCCGCACGCGAGACCAGATAAATGAACATTTGGCGGATCAAAAGCTGTCAGCATCCAGGATGTTCGCCTCCGGCTATTACGATGCGCCCGCGGATATTGTGGGTTATGAAGGCCTGAGCGTGGCCGAGGCGTACTCGGCGATGCTAGCTGAACATCAAAACTTGCTGGCTGAGTATATCGATAAATATGTCGCCTACGATCTATATAAGGATATTTACGGACAATCAGCTGATAATTTTCTCAAATTCCTCGCGAGGGTAAAAGCAACTGGTGATAGTGCTGTCGAGAGAAGGTTGGAGAGTATTGAAACGGTCAAACAATCAGCCATCAAAATGATGAGTATGGTGCTGGCCATTGGCGGCATTCTGGCTATTCTCATTTCAATTATGAATGCCAGATCAATTATCAAACCGATCAGATTGGTCACCGATGGCGCCGAGCATCTCTCGATAGGCGATTTCAGACTCTTGGGGTTGGACCAGGCTGATCTCACAAGAATCAATGGGCGAACTGATGAGATAGGAGACATTGGTAGGGCTTTCGCTCGCCTAGTTGAATACTTGCAAGAGAAGGCGCAAGCTGCCGGTGTGATAGCTGATGGTGATCTGACAACCCAAATCGAACCAAAAAGTGATATGGATAGTTTGGGGCATGCTTTTGTGCGAATGACTCAGAATCTTCAGAAATTGATAAGACGCGTGACAGAAAACGCCCATTTGGTTAATTCAGCGGCGGAGCAGCTTTCGAGCGCTGCTGAACAATCCAGTATCGTAACAAGTCAGGTTGCAAACTCGATGCAGCAAGTGGCAACGAGCATCAATCAGCAAACCCAGACCATCAATGATGCTGTAAGTTCAGTGGATCATGTATCGGGAGCGATTGATGGGATTGCAAGGGGCGCCCATGAGCAGGCTTCATCAGTAACACAATCATCTCAGATTACGGCACAAATGTCAGCCGATATCCAACAGGTGACTGAAAATGCACAGGCTGGTGCCCAGGAGGCATCAGAAGCTACTCGTGTGGCAATTGAGGGTTCGAGTACAGTCGAACAGAATCTCCGAGCCATGTATGAGATTCGCGAGAGGGTGGATTACTCGGTTGCGAAAGTACATCAAATGGGTGAGCGTTCCACGCAGATCGGTGGAATTGTCAAGACCATTGAGGATATTGCCTCGCAAACTAATCTGCTATCACTAAATGCTGCTATCGAGGCTGCCCGATCAGAAAGCCGAGGCACCCGCCTAACAAGTGCAATGATGGAACAACATTTGTTAGCCGTAGCACATCTAGTTGCTACGCTCGTGAGATTGACTAATGATTCTTTCGATACCAATATGTTAAGGGATCTTGCGCAACGATCCAATGTCGAAACAATCAATATTTCCGATGATGATGGAGTGATCACGAATTCGAATATCCCAGAAAGAATTGGCTATCGCTTTCCTGAAGATAAAAACACGCAGGCTGGTGAATTCCGCGCATTGATAGAAAAATCTGCTGGTGTGGTCGTGCAACCGATCCTTCGACGAGATACCGATGGAAAGCCGTATCGGTTTGTTGGCATTTCACGCTATGATCAGAAAGGGATTATTCAAATCGGGAAATCGGCAGAGGAAATCGCAGAATTTTCAAACTTTGCTGGCGGCTTTTCAGTGATTGCGGCTGAAGTGCGCAAACTAGCGGAGCAGTCAACCTTGGCAACCAAAGATGTAGCTGGATTGATAAAGGGCATGCAAGATACGGTTGCTGTGACCGTGCAAGCAATGGATCAGAGCGCCGATGAGGTAGAAAATGGGGTTCTCGGTGCCAATGAGGCTGGGAAAGCACTTACGGATATCATGGATGCGGCCCGTGCAGTCAACCAGCAAGTGGATGAGATCGCGGGAGCTGCCCAGCACATGAGTATCTCGGCTAATGAGCTTGTGGATGCCATGGATGCGGTTTCGGCGGTGGTGGAGGAGAATACAGCCGCAACCGAAGAGATGAACACTAGCTCTACGAAAGTAACCCAGGCTATCGAGAATATCGCCAGCATTAGCGAAGAGAATGGCGCTTCAGCAGAAGAAGTTAGCGCTTCTACTGAAGAGATGAGCGCTCAGGCCGAGGAGGTCGCTGCTTCGGCGGCATCACTATCAGAAATGGCTCAAGGCTTGTTAGGCCTCGTTGACCAGTTCAAGCTCGAAATTCATGAAGGTGAAGTAATATTCTCAGAATCTAATCCTGTCGATACGCTCGTCGATAGAAATGACACCCTCTTATCTGTTGCGCAAGAAAACAATATCGCTGACGTATGAAGATGTCTAGGGACTTTCAGAAGAAAGTAGCAGGTTTGAGCCATACCTTTATGATTCTTTCATTCGGTGTTTATCTGGGTTTTATTGGGTGTTTATGGAATTACGACAAGAGAGAGTTTAATATTATATAGGTGACTCTACTGCAGTAACTCAGGCAAAACAGAAGCGTTGAGCAACAAAAAA
>CAYWIC010000216.1:0-7494 GCA_964458115.1 uncultured Anaerolineales bacterium
AATGTATCGCATAAACATAACAGAGCGCCGAGTGGATATTGATCCACAATCAATAATTACAAAGGACAAATTAAATGCTGTAGTTGATGGCGTGGTCTATTACAGGGTGGAAGAAGCCAAAAAAGCAATTTATAATGTGAACAATTTTGCATCATCAGTGCCATCTCTGGCAAAAACAACCCTCAGAGCCGTGATTGGTAAAATGACCCTCACAGAAGCAAATGAAAATAGAGACCAAATTAATGAAGAAGTTGAAAAAATATTATCTAAAGAAGTTTCCAAATGGGGAATTGATGTTGTCCGGGTTGAGCTGCAGCGAATCGAACCACCGGATGATGTTCAAGAAGCCATGAACCAAGTTGTTAAAGCGGAAAATGAAAAAATAGCTGCCCTTGACCTAGCAACAGCGATTGAAACCAAAGCTGATGGAGAAAGGCGAGCTGAAATTAAAAAAGCAGAAGGAATCGCAACTGCGATTCGATTAAAGGCAGATGCTGATGGAGATGCCATCAAAACTGTTAACGTCGCCGCTGAAGAATATTTTATCGGCAATGCACAGCTGCTCAAAAAACTGGAGACAGTCGCTGAAGCCTTAAAAGATAATACTAAGATCATTGTCCCCACTGGTAGTGATTTAGTAAATGTGATTAATGATCTGGCAGGGACTACAGTTCCCATCGCCAAAAAATAAAAAAACAGGAAATGAAATTCCTAGAATTTCGAGTCCAGGAGTGTCAAGATTCATGTGTAAATGGTTTGAATGGGTTTATTCTGGCCACCTGTGGACACAATAAACCCAGATGAACTGGGTGGATATTTTGCCTGTGGAATTCGAAGTTAGGCACTCTATCTATCGGTAGGAAGATATCATTTTGGCCCAAATCGACAGTCGTGTGTTACTTCCACATTCTCAAGATAAGCATCAAAGGTTTGTTTGTCGATCCACCAAAGTTGGCCAATCTTCAATCCCTTCAACTTACCTGATCGCAGCATCCTGCGCAGGTATTGAATACTATAACCACTAAACATGTCTCCAGCCTTTACAGATATGTGATTGTTCAAAACAATTGGAGAATCCATCCCGACCTCACCTTAGAACATCAGGCAATTCCTCTAGTTTGCTTCGATTTTCGAACCTCAGCATCTCTAGAAACTGCCCCAATTCCATCTGAGATCGTTCGACAAGTGTCGCTTTAGGGGTACAAAAAACACCCTTCCGGGTGTTTTTTGACTATGAGTTTGCTCCACAAACTCTAACATCAACGAAATCATTCGGAATCCGAATGGAGTTTTGCAAAGCAAAATCTCCCCAACAAATGCGCAGCTTTTGTCAGGTTAACTATTCCAACCCTCTCCGTCGTAATAACGAGTCCCACGATGGCCTTTGCGGGGATATGGCTTTTCGAGCTTTTCCCCGGGAGTGCTGACATAGATCAAGCTGCGGGGTTTTCCAGATGAGGGATTGACTGCACCAAACTCGATGCGGGCAATTTGACATCGCCCGACCACCATGTCACCCCAGATTGTATAAACATAATCCCCTACTTGTAGACGTGATGGTTTGCCAGCCATGTGAAATTCAAATTCTCCAACTCGTCCATCGTACAAGGCTTCAACAGCTTCGACCCCATGTTTTTGGGGAATAGTTTTTGTAATACCGCTCATTGGTTTGCTCCTACGAAATTCAATCGTATATTTTGATTATTCATACCGACATGCGATTATACCCTCATTAATCAAACAGCCTAACCAGAATCAATTGGGTCTTTAGGAAATCTCGGGGATCACCCCGAGATTTCCTAAAGACCCAATTGATTTGAACTCGTTCTTTGGCAACCACCCTCCGCGTCCGTTCGTGCCATCCACTACGAAATCAGTGGGAAAAAATCCCGCACACGCGGGTAAAAATCTCGAAAAACCTGAAAATTGCGATCGTAGGCAGCTGCATTTCTCGGATTTGGATGGATTTCCACGGTCGGCCCAAACCAGGATTTCATTGCCTCAAAGTCAGCAAGTTCCCCACTCGTTAGGGCAGCCACGATGACAGCACCGAATGCGGTCCCCCCACTCTTAGACTGCCAACTTACCGGACGTCCCAAAACATCGGCGAATATCTGACGCCACAGCTTCGACTGCGCGCCGCCATCTGTGAGTGTAATTTTCTCGATCTGGGTACCGGATCCAGTCACAATCTCAAGCATCCCGCGAAAGGCGTAAGCAACCCCCTCCAGGACGGCGCGATACATGTGGCCTCGGCTGTGAATATTCGATAATCCAAAGAAGGCCCCACGCGCTTGATAGTCCCAAATGGGCGTACGCTCTCCCATCAGATAAGGGAGAAATATCAGTCCCTGCGCGCCAGGAGCAGTGTCTCCAGCTTCAGCTTCCATCCGCGTATGGAAATCATCTCCTTCCCACCGCAGCATATCCTTGAACCAGGTCACGGCACCTCCAGCCATCACACCACCGAGGGAAAGCGTCTCACCTGTAACGTGGATGGTGTTGATCAAGCGCGGGTCAATAACAACGGGGGCAGGCACCAACAGATTGCCGGCAGTACCTAGCATCACAGCAGCCCCATCTGGGTCAACGCCTGCACCCAGGCATGAGAAAGCGAAATCCCCGCCTCCTGCCGTCACTGGGGTCCCCACAGGGATCCCACTCATGCGAGCCGCCTGGGCAGTAACCGTCCCAATAATCTGATCTGCCGGTTTGAGATCAGGTAATTTGGCTAGGTCGATACCCATCAAGTCGCAGATCTCGGAATCCCATTTGCGATCAAACAAGTTAAAACATGGACTACACAACCCGGCTTGGGAATGATCCATGACTGCCTGGCCGGTCAGATGATAGATGATATAACTACTGGTTTGCAAAATCTTCCAGGTCTGCCTGTATCGTTCAGGTTCCTTCTGCTTGAACCAGAGCCATTTGGCCCCGCCGTAGTAACTGTCCAGGGTATTGCCTGTTCGGGCAACCGCCAGGTCCAAACCCAGGTTCGCCTCCAGCCAGGAGACCTGCTCATGGGCACGGCGGTCTAACCACAGGATCGCCCGACGCAGCGCCCTACCATTTTCATCCACCGGAACACAGGAAGGAGTCTGTCCGCTCACGGCAACAGCTGCAATCACTGGATCCCCGGCATCCTTGATCACCCTGCTACTGCACTGGCAGGCAGCCTGCCACCAGACCGAGGGGGCCTGTTCCGCCCATCCCGGTTTGGGGTGGTTGACCCGGTAAGCCTCCTGGCGGGTGGCCAATAATTTCCCATCAGTCGAAAATAAGGCCACTTTGGTTGATGAAGTGCCAATATCGATGCTCAACAGGGTATTCACAACCAGTCCATCCAGAAACGATCCCAGGGGATCTTAACAGGTTTGCCCTGGTTGATGATCTCGTCCAGGTGAAGCAAGAGGGGGAAATCAGCGCAGTTCAGCAAACCGCGCTGATCCAGCTTTGGCAGCGCCCTGGCTGCGCGGCTGGTAATCTCAACGGATTCAAGCGTCACCCCGGCCATCTGCTGACGAGCTTTGACGAAACTGATACCCCGCCCCAGCATTTTTCCCAACCGCAGCGTGCGTCCGCCAAAGACGGTGACATACAGGTCTCCTGGGCCGGGCAGCCAGTGTACGTTGTCAACGTTTCCCCCCAGGGCGGCCAGTAATTTGCGCATCTCGAGAACACTCTGCCCGAAAAGGGCAGCCTGTGGGTTGTACATACAGGCTAGGCCGTCCCTGTCAGCTGCTTCCATCATGCCAACTGCCAAGCCTACCCCTAGAGCATAGGCATTCTTCATCGCTGCACAAACTTCCACCCCAACTACGTCGGTTGAGAGTGATATATGGTAATAGGGGGTGGTAGCGAGGCATCTCAGCCACCGCAACACTGCTGAATCTTCCCCGGTGAACACTACCCCGGTGTGTCGTCGCGCAGCCAGTTCGCGGGCGATGCACGGCCCACCGATAGCGTTCAGTTTAATATGCTCTTGTATGTTGGAGGGTAGCTTCCTGCGCGTGGCTTCCGGCAATACCAGCAAGTCACCGTTGGGCTGATCTTCCAAGCCCTTGGTAACTGCCAGCACAGGCTGGTCTTTCTTTAGTAAGGGCCCTACTGTGCTTGCAAACCAATCCACACCAAAGCTGGATACCCCGCTGACTACTAAGCCGGCCCCAACCAAAGCATCATCTAACTGGTCTACCGGGAAAGGGCGCACACCCTCAGGCACTCCCCGTTCCAGTGTAGGATGCCAGCCGTCTTTTTGCAGGAGTGCAATGATATTCGTATCCAGCGGCGTCCCTACCAGGCGCACTTCGTGACCATTATCTGAAAGCGGCCAGCACATCGCACTGCCCATCATACCCGCACCGATGATCGTAACAATGGACATCAGCCCTCCTGAATGACAGAATTTTGGAAAGATAACAAAAAGAAGTTAGGCGGAAACCGCCCAACTTGTGAATAAACCAATAGCGGATTGGGCTGGGAATAGGGGGTGGGGCGTAGCCCCCACCCCCTATTCCCAGCCATTTTTCTCGCTGAACTGCGTAAGTCCTATTATTATTCCAATTTGGAAGCTGTCTCCCAGAAGGATTGTAGATTTTCCTCAGGCAAAGCTACTATTTGATCAGGTTCTAAGATTAGCAAGCCATCTCTTCCAAACAATTCAAATATCTCAACAACTGCCTGTCTGATTTGATCCGCTGACCCATCCGCCAACACCGATTGCGTAGAGACCCCGCCCCACAGACGAAAGCGATTTCCATATCGTTGGCGGTAGAACACCAAATCATTGGCATTGGTCTGGATATTGAATGCCGCAAAGCCCAACTCGACTAGATCGTCCATAATCAACTTCAAATTGCCGCAGCTATGCAGTGTGACTGGAATCCCTGCTCGCTGATAGAAATCTACCAACCTCGCCAGGTGGGGGCGGATGAGCGCACGCCAGGTTTCTGGAGACATCAGCAGGTTCTCTTGAGAGCCATAATCATCGGAAATCCGTACAGCATCCACACCGATCTCAAGGAACTTTCGACCAACCGCGATCTGCCACTCGACAATTCGGCCCAGAGCCTCGGATACTAGATCAGGCTCATCTACTAGGGCAATCAATGCCTTGTCGAAGCCAACCAGGAAGTACAGGCGCTCCCACAGGCAGGAAACTTGACGAGCAACAGATAATTTACCATCTGAATCCTGCACCTGAAGCCTGGCTGCATTCCAAAATATTTCCTCGTCGATCTTGGGGAACTCGAACCTGGAAAATTTCTCAATCGAGGGAACCGGATACTCAACAATATAGGGGAGCTCCTCAGCCACAGCCCCTTGCCATCGAGTACCCCACAGGTCAGTTCCCCCTGCTGGCGACGGCAGCGCTCCTTGATACGTCACAAACTGGTAAGCATTCTGCCCAAAGCGGGGATCAGCCGGGCATTCAACAGGAATCCATTCTGGATTGTCACCAACCAAAATACGCCTGAAATTTTCAGCTTTTTATATCAAAGTTCTATCATCACCTTCATATATTCGCCATTGGATTCTTCGATCATCTCATAAGCCTCGAGATAATCCATGAAATCAAAGCGGTGGGTGATCATCGGCTCTAGGTTAATCTTACCTTCAGATACTAACTGGACTGCCTGCTCGTAATCGGAGCGCTGATACATCAAGGTGCCAATCAAACGCAACTCTCGATCTTGAACGAAACCCAAATTCACTTGAGGGTCTTCTCCAAAAACACCCACAACGATAATATCGCTGCCTTTACGAGCATTCTCGATAGCCTGGGTGATCGTCTCTTGTACGCCTACACATTCGAAGATCAGATCCATTTTGTCAGGTCCAAAAACCTGCTGGATCTTTTCCGCCAAAGCTTCTTCTAAGGGATTGACGATGTTCTCGAAGCCACATTCTCGGGCTTTTTCTAGCTTATAGGGGCTGATATCAGTGATCAATACCTTTCCTGCTCCCAAAGCGCGGGCAGTTTGAGCAACCAAATTGCCGATCGTGCCCGCCCCAAGGACCAGTACTCCCTTTCCTTTGACATCCCCTGCTTTCAAGACAGAATGCACCCCCACCGCAATCGGTTCGATGAATGCCGCCTGGTCTAGGGTAAACCCATCAGGCATGAGAACAATCATCTCTGCATCCACTGCAACATATTCTCGGGCGGCCCCTTCGGTCTGGAACCCCATCACCTTTAAGTTATCACAAATATGATATTGTCCCGTCCTGCAAGGGTAGCATTCTCCACAAACAACCTGAGGGGTAAACGTGACAATATCGCCGGGTTTGATCCCAACGACATTCCCTCCCACTTCAGAGATTATTCCGGATACCTCATGACCCTGGATAACGGGATATGGCGTATAGGGGTGCATACCATGAAAGACATGGATATCCGAGCCGCAAACACCGATCCTTTTGATCTCGATCAATACCTGGTCTTTGTTAATTTCTGGTTTGGGTTCATCACGAAAGACGATCTTTCCTGGTTCGATCATGGTAGCTTGTTTCATAGCAACAATCTCCTTATTCAATAGCTAATGCAATTGCGCCTAGTAGCCCGGCATGAGACCCCAATTGGGCGGGGACAATATATTGATCGATCTCTTCTAAAACTTGTCTTTTTTGAATATAACCATTAAGCAGTCTCAGAACATGGGTATGGATCATAGGAAATAGGAATTTCTGCTCCATCACACCCCCACCCAAAATAATGATCTCAGGGGAGAGCATCAGAATGATATTTGCGATGCCTTCTGCCAGATATTCAGCTTCTGCATGCCAAGCTGGATGTTCTGATGGCAAAGTCTCTGCAGGCTGTCCCCAACGTGCTTTTATGGCTGGGCCAGACGCCAGTCCTTCAAGGCAAAAATCATGAAAAGGGCAAACGCCTTTGAATTCCGAATGATCACCATTACCTCGCAAACGCATATGGCCAATCTCAGGGTGCAGCAAGCCGTGGATCAAGCGCCCATTGACCATCACTCCACCACCGATCCCTGTTCCAACAGTAATATAAACAACGTTCTCAATGCCCTTGGCTGCTCCCCAGCGATGTTCCGCCAGGGCAGCTGCATTGACATCCGTATCACAAGGAATCGTTATTCCCAAAGCATCTTCGAGCTCCCCTTTGATATCAAAATACTGCCACCTGAGTTTTGGGGTGCTGGTAATGAATCCATATGTTTCAGATTTCGGATTTAAATCAATAGGGCCAAAGGAAGCTAATCCAAGACCATCCAGGGCAAGCTGCAATTGAATGTCTTCAAAATAATTTACCACTTGTTCAATGGTTTCTGTTGGCGAAGTCGTGGAGATGACCACGCGATCGATCACTTCGCCATGTGGATTGCCAATCCCACACACAAATTTGGTACCGCCAGCTTCGATTCCACCGTAAAGCATATGATTCCTTTCAGATGACTTGAGGATATGCCCTGATTGACTGACAAATCTCAGGAGGGTTTCCCTGATTGAGATGGGAAAAGA
>CAYWIC010000217.1:0-7484 GCA_964458115.1 uncultured Anaerolineales bacterium
GGTTTTTGATAAGCTTCTACGATATGTGTAAAGGCATCGTCGTCGCCAGCTCGCGCTTGGGCGAGCCATATCGCTTCATTGTCGTTCACATTTCGCTCCTGCGATCATATTTATCTACTCCAACTTACGCACGTAAGAGGAAAAAGTTGCACAGATCTTTAGAAATCTCCAATTAGGTTTCTAGGGGATGGAATCCTTCCCCTAGCGCTTCATGGGCTTGACCTATGACCATAAATGCGCGTCCATCAATTTCACTGACCAGCGCTTTGAGATGGTGGACTTCGGCGCGCGTAACCACACAGTAGAGTATGGTGCGTTGCTCATCGGTATAGCCACCGCGGCCAGGGATGACAGTGACACCTCTCCCAAGGTTATTGAGAATCTTCTCTTTCACTTCTGCAGGGTGCGAGGTAACGATCATAGCTGTGCGCACCACATTCGAACCCTGGGAAATGGTCTCGGCAGCAATACCACTGATGTAAAGCATCACCAAAGCATAGAGGGCATTCTCCCAACTGAACGATAATCCAGCCATGAACATAATGATGGCATCCGTGTATAGATAACTTTGTGAGACGGGAATACCGCGCCAGTTGCTGAGGATCCGGGCCAAAATATCCGAGCCGCCACTGGTGCCGCGGCCGCGATATACCAATCCGAAGCCTATGCCGCTGAGTACACCGCCGTAGAGCGCATTGAGCACCAAGTCATCGGTCAATCCCTGGGAGGGCAATAAAGCCAAGGGGAGATCTACCAAGATCGAAAAGGTGACCACAGCAAAGGCCGTCCGAAAGGCAAACCGCGGTCCGCCCAGATATCGCCAACCTAAGATGAAAAGGGGGATATTCCCCAAGAAGACCATCAAGCCAATCGGCCAGCCTGTATAGTGGTTGATGATTTGGGCAAGTCCACTCACGCCACCACTGGCTAATCGGGCTGGAACCAGGAAAATTCGCAGCGATAGAGCTTGCAAAGCTGCGCCTATAAGAATCAAAAGGTAATCTCGACTGGCTTCCCAATTGAAATGCGGCCGTTGTGAAATTGTTTTTGACCAAAATTCTCGCATAATATTTTCTATAAATAATCCACTAAGATCACCAAGAACACGAAGTGAAGAGCTGGGTAGTTCTTAGTGTCCTTCGTGGAATCCTACCCATCCAACAATTCAGTATCCGCGAGAGATTCAATCACACCGATCACAGCCGAGTTGTCAAGTTCTGCCATGCCCATTTGCAGCATAGCATCAAAGAGTTGCGTATTGACTGCCGCTGAGGGCATAGGGACACCATACGCTCTAGCTGTATCCATGACGATCCCCAAGTCTTTGGCCTGCATATAGGCTTTGAAGCCCGGGAGACGGTTGCCAGCAAATAAACGTTCAGGCTTGACATCCAGGGTCCAGCATTGGGCTGCGCCACCTTGAATCGCTGCGACCACCTTTTCAGGGTCTGCGCCAGCTTTTTTGGCCAGGATCATCAACTCGCCCATCGCCACCATTTGAGCGGCCACCATAACCTGGTTGGCAGCTTTGGCAATTTGCCCCGCGCCAGTATCGCCAACATGTGTGATGGTCTTGCCGATGACTTCGAAAATGGGCATGACTTGCTTCAGAGCTTCCGCCGGTCCACCGACCATGATCGCCAGTGTGCCTTTTTGGGCGCCGATATCTCCACCACTCACCGGGCAATCTAGAGAGAGGACGCCTTTCTCAGCTAGTTTTTCCGCAATCTGCCTGGCGGTGGCAGGTTTGATGGTGGAGTTATCTATGAAGATCAGACCTTCATGGGCGCTCTCAATGATCCCATCCGGGCCCAAGGCTATTTGTTCCACATCTGGAGAGTCTGGCAGGTTGGTGAATACAACATCGACTTGCGCGGCGACTTCTGCAGGTGAGAAAGCTTCTTTTGCACCTTCGGCAACCAGTTCCTTGACGGCTTCTCTGCTGCGATTGTGAACTACCATAGGGAAGCCTGCTTTGAGGATATTGCGCGCCATAGATTTCCCCATGATACCCAGCCCAATATAACCAACGGTTGGTAGAGATGACATGCGAACTCCTTTATTGATATTTTTAGATTGATGAGTGCGTGGAAGAATTATACCCCCCCATAGAGCACAAAGCGTAGCGCAGTGTGGTGAGCGCGTTGACGCGCCCACCACACCTCGCTCCAACTCCCTGAATCTTACTGATACTGTTTGGTAATATTCGGAACTAGATACTCTTCGAAGGCTCGCCGAACATCGTAATCGGGTTCCCAGCCCCAGTCGCGGCACGCCGCACTGTCGTCCATATCTGCTGCCCAACTGTCGACGATGGTTTGGCGCTTGAGATCTGGATCGTGAGTGATCTGCGCATCGGGGAAGAACTTCAATACCCAATCCTTGAACTCCTCTGCCGAGAGGCTGAAACTGGTCACATTGTAGATCCGTTGGCTGATCGCTTCGGCTGGGGCAGCTGCTAAATCCAATATAGCTTTTACTGCATCGGGCATGGCCATGAAGGGAATGCGCACGTCAGGGCGAACAAAGCAGGCGTAAGGTTCACCTTTGGCAGCAGCATGCAGCATCTCGGGTCCGTAGTCGCTGGTCCCACCGCTCGGTACAGTAAAGGCACTGATCAACCCCGGGAAGCGGATGGCACGGAAATCGACCATCACTGGCTGTTCAGCGGCCAGTTGGCGGTAATGGTCACTGAAATAAATGCCTAACAATTCACAATATAACTTATTAGCGCCATACATCGTACGGGGATAATTCCATTCCCATTCCCGAACACGCGCATATTGCGTTTTCGTATCCAGATCGGGCAATCCATAGACTGCAATCGAACTAGGGAAAATGAACTGCACCGGTTTCTGCCGCCACTCTGACTGCTCAGCGGCCAAACGCAGTAACCCCATAGTACCGTTGACATTGACCTGGTGGGTGATCCCGGGCGAGAATTCCCCCCTGGTCGAGAGCAAAGCTGCCAAGTGGAATATAGCTTCGAATTCATACTCACTGACAAGCCGATCCAACAGCTTTTGGTCGAGGATATCCGCTACCATATGCGTAGTGAGATGCTGAATGTCTTCAGGCAGGGGTTCCAGGTCCAGGGTCAGCAGCGGAGTCTTCCCATTTTTCGACAACGCTTCGATCAATGCATGGCCGATTTCCCCTGCCGCGCCAGTGATTAATATCGCTTTCTTGCGCATTCTTTCTCCTTTTATGGGTTTGGAATTGTGCTAGAATGAAAAAGCAAAAATCAGCAAAAGGGAGTGCGTGGGGGCTTCCGCCCTCGCACACACCAATTTGTTGGAATATATTCGTTAGAATACGATTGCAATCTATTTTACAATACTCGCAAATCGATTGCCAATTGACACTTGTCAGTTAATGACGATGGAGTAAGAAATGGCTCTAAATATCATAGTCGGCACTCAATGGGGTGATGAAGGCAAAGGTCGCGTCGTGGACTTACTGGCTGCAGAGGCGGATTTTGTCGCCCGATATAATGGCGGTGATAATGCCGGCCATACTGTCACTGTCGGGACAAAAACCTTCAAACTGCACCTGATTCCCTCGGGGATCATCCACTCACACACTACAGCCGTGATCGGCAACGGATTGGTGGTCAACCCCAAGGTGCTGCTCAAAGAAATGGAGACCACACGTGCCACCGGAGTAGACATCACCCCGGAGAGGTTGCGTATCTCCCATGCCGCCCATATCATCACCCCAGCATATCTAGCGCTGGATCAGGCTCGCGAGCAATCCCGCGGCGATGAGAAGATCGGCACAACGTTACGGGGCATCGGACCAGCATATAATCACAAAGCCGCTCGCTCTGGCCTACGCATGGAATCGATGCTAGACCTGGAAGAATTTGCGGAGGCTGTAGTCGTTCAGGTTGAAGGGGTCAATGAAGCCTTGGTTAACCTCTATAATTCTGACCCGCTAGATACTTTGGAGATTGCCAAAGAATATGTCGGCTACGCCCAGGAGCTGGCACCCTATATCGAAAATGTCTCATTCTTGCTGACTGAAGCGCTCCGAAAGGGAGAAAATGTACTGGCCGAGGGTGCCCAGGGCACGCTGCTGGATTTAGACCATGGTACATATCCTTATGTGACCAGTTCGAACCCCACTGCTGCGGGAGCGCTGGTTGGTTTGGGATTGGGTGTGGGTCAAACCGGACGCGTGATCGGCGTGACCAAAGCCTTTCAAACCCGAGTGGGCGAAGGGCCATTTCCAACTGAGTTAACTGGTGCAGCTGCAGATCACCTGCGCGGTACCGGTGATAAACCATGGGATGAGTTTGGCACTACCACAGGTAGGCCACGCCGGGTTGGTTGGCTGGATGGTGTGCTTCTACGCTACTCCATTCAGATCAACGGAATCACCGAATTGACCATCACCAAACTCGACGTGCTCTCCGGCCTGGAGACTTTGTACATTTGTACGGGCTACCAGGCAGATGGAAGAACATATACTGATTTACCCCTTGGACCGACCGATCTTGAGTATGAACCCAAATTTGAAAGTTTCCCTGGGTGGGAAGAAGATATTATGGGTGTTCGCCAATGGGAAGATTTGCCCCCAGCGGCTCAGGTATATATTCAACGCATGGAAGAGATTGCCGGTATCCCTGCACGCCTGATATCTGTTGGCCCTGAGCGGGATCAGGTGATAACGCGTTGATATTAGAAACGTTCAACGGAATTCATTCCTTAATATGAAGAGGTTTTACCCCATTCTGTTCCTTGCATTTTTATCTGCATGCTTTCCTACAGAGGCATTGACGCCTTTCGCATCGCTAACCCCCACTGCAACAAATACCCTTACGCCAACCACCGTATGGTTTCCTCCCACAGAAACCCCGACCGTCCATCCCACGGTGATCCCATCCCCAACACCGGAACTGCGCCCTGATGTCGGCAATGTGCTATTCAGCGATGATTTCAATTTGCCAACCAATTGGACGCTCACAGAAACGGTTTCAAGCAACATCGCCGTAATCAATAACGAGTTGACCGCGGTTCTTTCACGCGAGAAAGGCTATCTCTACAGTGTGCGAGAGGGGGCGCTATTCACGAACTTCTATGCCGAAATCACAGCCAGCCCTAATCTTTGCAGTGGACTTGACGAATACGGCATGCTAATCCGCTACCAATCGCCAGGAAATTTCTACCGCTTCTCACTCTCTTGCAATGGGCAGGTAAGACTAGACCGTGTGGTTGGGGGGACTGCCTCATCTCCACAACCCTGGATGGTGACCACTTCCGTTCCCTCTGCTGCCCCGAGCACATCCAGGCTCGGAGTTTGGGCGGTGGGCAAAGAAATGCGTTTCTTCGTCAACGACCAGCATCAATTCACCATCACGGACAAGGCATTACCCAGCGGAGCAATGGGTGTCTTCGTGCGCTCTGGCGGGGAGAATGCCGTCACAGTCAACTTCTCAGAATTAGTTGTATATAGCATCGAACAATGACCCTTGATATGTGGATCACGCTAGGCATCCTGGCTGTGGCCATTCTACTTTTTATCACCGAATGGCTGCGCGTGGATATTGTTGCCTTACTCGTGGTTGTGGCACTGATTTTGACCACCGTGCTTACCGTCCCTGAAGCAATTGCCGGGTTCTCGAACCCCGCCGTCCTAACCATCGCAGCGTTATTTGTCATCGGAGGAGCCGTATTACAAACGGGATTGGCAGGGAAAATCGGGCGGCAAATCCTGACCATTGCAGGGAATAAACAAACCCGCCTGGTACTGTTCATTATGGGTACCGTGGCGTTGCTTTCAAGTTTCATGAGCGACACTGGCACCGTCGCTGTTCTATTACCAGCAATCATCAGTTTGAGCCGCAGCGCGAAACTGACTCCCTCGAAGCTACTCATCCCGCTCTCTTTTGGCGCGCTGTTAGGGGGTGCTACAACGCTGATCGGCACACCCCCAAATATTATCGTTAGTGATATGCTTGCTGAGAGTGGCTTGCGCTCGTTTCAATTTTTCGACTATACCCCGATCGGGATCATCCTCCTGATTGTAGGCATCGGCTTCATGATCCTCTTCGGGAGGCATTTACTCCCCGAGAAGCAGGATCAACAGGAACCACAGCGAGTTGAAACTCCGGCCGAACTTGTCGATATCTACCGCTTGCCTGAGAATCTGTTTAGATTGCGCGTCCGACGCAACTCTGCGCTTATCGATCAGACACTCCATAAAGCAAGCATCCGACAAAACTTCAATATGACCATCCTGAAAATTTTGCGCGACCCTGAACTCATCGAATTAGCCAAATTTGGGGAACGCAGATTGAAACTGGGTTCAGAGGGATTCGAGTCAATCTCTCCTGACCCCGATATCACCATCCGGTCGGATGACATCTTACTCGTTCAGGGGAATCACAACGATGTGAACCATGCTTCAGCCAGCTTGAATTTAGCCATCCAGCCTGCGGAGGGTTTGGATGATCAGACCCTTATAAGCCAGGAAGCTGGAGTCGCAGAAGTGTTATTGCCGCCGCGCTCATCGTTATTGGGAAAAACGATTGTCGAGTCGCGCTTTGGCACTTTGTACTGCCTGACCATATTGGGCATCCGCCGTCCTAGGGTCAACAAACTCCTAAACCTGAAAGAGGCGCGCCTGCGTTTTGGGGATACCCTACTAGTGCAAGGCTCTTGGGAACATATTCTCGCACTCCGTCAGCGAAGGCGCGATTTTGTGGTTATGGGGGAACCGGAAATCATGCTGGGAGCTCAGGCTCGTGCCAAAGCACCACTGGCATTGCTGATCTTATTTGGTATGCTGGTACTCCTGATCACCAATACGCTGCCTGTTGCCGCTGCCTGCATGTTAGCCGCCTTATTAATGATCTTGACTGGCTGCGTGAGCATTGATGACGCCTATGCCGCAGTAGATTGGAAAAGCCTGGTGCTCATCGCCGGGATGCTGCCCATGAGTACTGCTCTGGAAAAGGTCGGCCTGATTGGGAGCGTTGCTGAAGGGTTGGCACAAACCTTCGAGGGCATGAGTCCGCTGTTCCTGTTGGGAGCCCTTTTTCTGCTCACTTCGCTATTCACTCAAGTTCTTTCTAATACGGCTACAACGGTGCTGATTGCCCCAATTGCCCTGGCAGCAGCCCAAAAGTTGGGCGTGCAGCCCTATGCCTTCATGATGAGCGTGGCGATTGCTGCATCGATGGCCTTTGCTTCCCCCGTGGCATCTCCTACTAACACCCTGGTGATGGGTGCTGGAGACTATCAATTTAGCGATTACATCAAAGTAGGCTTGCCATTGATCTTGCTCACGATGATGATCAGTGTGTTAGTATTACCAATATTATGGCCTCTTCATTAAATTCTCATATATTCAACAACAAGAGAGAGTAGTCTGAAAAAAGTGGGGCTGTGGGCTGCGCCCACGGACCCACTTTTTTCGGAGATCATACTATGACTCTACTGCAAAAAGGGTGCTAGACCCTCCTCAAAACAGCAAAAGTT
>CAYWIC010000218.1:0-7253 GCA_964458115.1 uncultured Anaerolineales bacterium
ATTTTCCATATTCCGTTATGTTCTTACCGATAATCCAAAACTGTCAGGTGGCTAGAATTATTTTTGAGAATCTTGATGGACTCAATGAGTTGGACGTCTCTGCAAACTCCCTTTGGTGTGAGGCACCCCCAATTTAAGAAACATATAGATTTTCGGTAGAATTTAACTCCGGTACTTTGCTTCCATCGGAAATGCTTCGTATGTGCCGGGGCAGCGAGAGGGATGGGGATAAAAAAAACATGACACATCTAGAATATTAAATTCGGGGTGTGTCATGTTTCTTTCTGATGAAGATGGCAAGGGATACTTGCCTACTTCCTCTATCGTTATTATGGTAATGGAAAGACTACAATCCGATTTTCAGGATTAGGTCTACGCCTCGACGGATTCAGCTTCCTTTTTCTTGGCTTTCTTCTTTTTGCCACCCTTGAAAACCAACTCTTTTTCATCACCCTCGACCTCGACGATGATGGTGTCACCCTTGTTGAATTCACCGGCCAAAAGCTTAACTGAGAGAGGGCTCTCGATGCGCTTTTGCAGTGCCCGTTTCAGTGGGCGGGCTCCGAAGTCCGGGTCAAAGCCGATCTCGGCCAGCCATTTTTGGGCTTCTTGAGTCACCTCCACGGTAATGCCGTGCTCTTCCAGGCGCTCCTCTACATCGTTCATCTGCAGTTCCACGATCTCGATCATCTCGTCCAGCGAGAGCGGTGAGAATGTGATGATCTCATCGATACGGTTAAGAAACTCAGGACGGAATGTTTTCTTCAGTTCACTCTCAATCTTGGCTTGGGCCTCACGCTCAATACTATCGTCAGCGTTACGCAAGAAGCCTAAACTGCCCGAACTGCGCACGTACTCAGTGCCCAAGTTACTGGTCATGATCAGCACCGTATTGCGGAAATCGACAATATGGCCCTGGCCATCGGTCAGGCGGCCATCGTCGAAGATCTGCAGTAGGGCGTTCCAGACCTCGGGGTGGGCTTTCTCGATTTCATCGAAGAGCACAACCCGGTACGGGCGTCGCCGCACAGCTTCGGTCAGTTGACCACCCTCTTCGTAGCCAACATATCCTGGAGGAGCTCCGAAAAGCCGTGAGACAGTGTGTTGCTCGCGGTATTCGCTCATATCGATGCGCACCAGAGCTTCCTCGTCATCGAACATGAACTCCGCCAGGGCTTTGGCCAGCTCGGTCTTGCCAACGCCTGAGGGGCCAATGAATATGAATGACCCGATGGGCCTGCGGGGGTCCTTCAACCCAGACCTGGCTCGACGGATAGCATCCGAGATGGCCGTAATCGCTTCATGCTGGCCGATGACGCGATCATGCAAGCGTTCTTCCATATTCAGAAGACGCTCTGCCTCGGTTTCCAACATCTGGGTGATGGGAATCCCTGTCCATTGGGAGACTACTTCAGCGACATCATCTTGGTCAACGATCTCGTCTAATTCGTGTTCGCTCTCCCACTGCTCGCGTTCTTGGTGGAATTCTTCTTCTAGCCGAGATCGTTCAGTCTTTTTCTCAGCAGCGCGCTCGTAGTCGCGTTCTAAACCGGCCTGCTCTTCCTCCGCCAGAAGTCGTTCGATTTCAGATTTCATTTCTTTTAGATTTTGGGGTAAGGAATACAAAGCCACGCGCAATTTGGCAGCTGCTTCATCAATTAGGTCAATTGCCTTGTCGGGCAAGTGACGGTCGGAGACATAGCGGTTAGAGAGTTGAGCCGCAGCTACGATGGCCTCGTCGGCGATGCTGACCTTATGATGGGCCTCGTAGCGGTCACGCAACCCTTGTAGCATCAAGATGGTGTCCTCAACACTGGGTTCTTCGACGTATACAGGGGCGAAACGCCGCTCAAGAGCGGAGTCCTTCTCAATATATTTGTGGTATTCATCCAGTGTTGTAGCCCCAACGCATTGCAGTTCACCGCGCGCCAGAGCTGGTTTAAGCATGTTTGATGCGTCCAACGTACCCTGAGCCGCGCCTGCACCGACTACGGTGTGCAGTTCGTCGATGAACAGAATGATCTCACCCTCGGCGCGCTGGATATCTTCGATTGCGGCCTTGAGACGTTCCTCGAATTCACCGCGGAAACGCGAACCGGCGATCATAGCGCCCAAATCCAGGGAGACAACTTTTTTGTTAGACAGAATCTCAGGAACATCGTTGGATTCGATCTTCTGCGCCAGGCCTTCAACGATGGCTGTTTTGCCTACACCGGCCTCGCCGATCAGCACCGGGTTGTTCTTCGTACGTCGGGAAAGAATCTGGATTACCCGTAAGATCTCGGCATCTCGGCCAATTACTGGGTCGAGTTTGCCTTCGCGAGCCATGGTGGTCAGGTCGCGGGAATATTTCTCCAAAACTTTGTAGCGAGTCTCAGCCTTGGGATCTGTGACACGCTGTCCGCCGCGCATCTGTTGCACAGCCTCATAGACACGTTCCTTGGTCACTCCTGCGCCATCTAACATACGCCCGGCAGGAGTATTGCGTTCGCTTAGGATGGCTAGAAAGATATGCTCAGTAGAAATATACTCGTCTTTGAGGCGGTTGGCCTCCTGGTTAGCCAGGTCGACGATACGCTTGACGCGCGGTGTGATAAAGATCTGCCCAGCCCCACCGCCGAAGATATTGGCCTTGGGTGTGGTTTTGAGAACGTAGTCCAGCCGCTCCGTGAGCGCATTGGCGTCTACATTGAGCACTTCTAATAATTGGGGAATAATGCCATCAGGCTGCTCGATCAGCGCTAACAAGATATGTTCGGTGTCTATTTGGTTGTGTCCGTAGCGTTGGATGATTTCGGCAGCGCGCTGAGCAGCTTCCTGAGCGCGTTCTGTAAAGCGATCAAATCGCATCATAATCGGTACCTTCCTTTGGCAAGTGGAAAACCTTGCTGATAGGATTATATCATTCGAGGGATTAGAGAAAGATCAGCAGGATGTAAGAAATGTATATGAAAATAAAGCGCATCTGGATGTTTAGGCTGGATGCGCGCTGTTTTTTCGAACTCTGCTTCGTTTATGTTTCTACTAACTCGATCAACTCCTGGATGATTAATGGTTCCCCCTTGGCAGGATCAAGCACCAAGGTTGCGGCATCCCCATCGCAATGGGCCACGCATACCCCGCATCCCATGCAAGCTTCGTACTTAACTTCTGCGAATCCATTGTCCATAGCGATGGCATCAAACTGGCAGTACACTTCACAGTTGCCGCAACTGATACATAGATCCTGGTCGATGACTGCAATATACCCCGACGAGCAGATCATGGGATCACCGCCACGGTTTACTTCCATGGCTTTGCAACAGCAGGCACAACAATTGCAGATGGCATAAAATCGCCCCAGCATGGCATCTTTAAAGTAGGCGTGCGAAACATGCCCACGTTCTTGCTCGGCTTTCATAATGTCAGCAGCTTCCTGGGATGAGATCCAACGCGTCTTGTCAGGATGGTGTTCGGAAACCATGCTGGTAAAGGGTTCTCCAACGATCAAGCAAACATCTAGAGGTAAACAAGGTTCAGAACGAGATGTGCGACAAGGGCATTCCAGGGCAACGATGTGATCAGGATTATTCAGAACGATATCTCGGGCGTGTTCGTAGGGGATGATATGTTCGAGGTCGCGGATTTCGATATCTTCTTCAATGCTCACCAATTGTGTGGCAGCCTCTAAGGGCATCACCTTGCCATGATACCCTGGGGCAATCTTGGCTTTATCGTCATCATTCGCATCATGTTTGACAAAGCGGCTCAAGGGCGCCAAAAGACGAGCTATGCGGGGATTGGTTTCTCCCAAGCCAATGTAATGGTAGGGCCAGTGCAAATAGACATAGCCATGGATGCGATCAAAAAAAGAGAAATCCCTCACGCGGCGAGCCTCATTCATGAAAGCACGCGTCGAGGGTAGCAGTAGGCCAAGGAGCGGTTTTTTTGGCATGGCGGAATCTCCAAGAGTTAGTGACGGATGGCCTGACAACGTTCGCAGTTCGAGCGGTTACACAATAATGCCAGGGGATCGTTTTTGATGATATCAACAACAGTGCGGATCAACATCGATAAAGGTATCAGTTGGACTGTGGCGCCGCCGATTTGGGTTCGATTGGTATATTTTTCGATATGGGGAGTGATGGCGTTGAAGCCGTGGGAACAGCCCGGCCAACGGGGACATTCCAGGACTCCCTTGCGGGTGAGTGCCCACCTGGTGAATTGCTTGCGCCCGGCGAGTTGCTCTCCAAAATGGATGCTGGTGTTGGCGGTGTGGTCAACCCCTAAGAGCAGGACCATGCCCAGGGATTCAGTTAACACGCGTACAGGCGCGAAAGGCTCAGCCCGTGTTTGGGCCTCAATCGAATCTTCTGCATTTACTCCTGAGAATGAGTAGATTGGATGCCTGGATCGCTGCGCATCTGGATGCTGGCGCAAAGTTTCAGCGACTACGCCCATCATTGGGTCCGCAGGCATATCGGGTTGATAGAATTCGGCTAAACGGTTTGCGTCTGTATGTCCCCCATAATTAATGGCATTATCCTGAGGTCCATTTTCTGGAACTACCATACTCTTATAAGTAAAAGTGGGCATGATCAAGCCCTTGGTCACGCTCAATAAAGCGCCAACAACGGTCTCTGCGCCGCCCTGCACATGCCCAAAGGAAGAAAGTGAGGCATGGGCGATGACGGATTGTTCCCTATCCAGCCCCAGCTCTCTTAAATTATTGACCAAATCCCGAAACGTAACCATGATTATCGATGGAGGATGATTCTATGTGCCCAAGCAGATTGCGGTCTTCTGGCCAAAGCCTATGTTCATCGTCCTTTCCACTGAGGTTCTCGCTTATCGACAAATGCTGCCATGCCTTCTTTTTGATCTTCACTGGCAAAGAGGAAATTGAAGGCTCTGCGTTCAGCTGCCAAACCCTCACTGAGGGAAGACTCGAACGCCTGGTTGACGGCTTCCTTACCGAATTGCACTGCCAGGGGAGCGCGAGCAGCGATCTCGGCTGTCAAGGCGAGGGCCTCGTCTAAGTAGCTACCGACAGACACAACTCTATTGACGATGCCATGGGCTAGGGCTTCGCTGGCATTCAGAGTGCGGTTATTGAGCACCATCTCCATGGCCAGCGCTTTGCCAACGGCTTTCGCAAGCCTTTGGGTGCCACCTGCCCCAGGGATCACACCAATGTTGATTTCTGGCTGCCCAAACTTTGCTGTTTCAGAGGCGATGACCATGTCACAGGAGAGTGCTAGTTCACTGCCGCCCCCCAGCGCCCAGCCAGAAACCGCCGCGATGACTGGTTTCTTGATGCCGCGGATGCGATCGAATGTGGGAATAAAACCACTCTTTAACATTTCTATGGCAGAGGCTTCAGCCATCTCTTTTATGTCTGCACCGGCGGCGAAGGCTTTCTCATTCCCTGTGATAACCATAGCACCGATAGCATCATCCGCGTCAAATGTTTCTAATGCCTGGGCGAGTTCCTTCAAAAGCGCGCTATTCAGTGCGTTGAGTACCTTGGGCCGGTTGAGTCGGATAAGTCCGACTCGCTCTAAAGATTCAACCAGGATGCTTTCGTATGCCATATCCTTCTCCTAGACAGTTGTCATGGCTTGATCGTGACAAGTTTTCCTGTAATGTCATCTGCATTTGGGCCGCACAGATGTAATGCTGCTTCCACGATATCTTGTGCAGGTTCTACGCTTAGAGAGAGACCTTTAATAGGTGCGGTTGAGATTGCATTGACTCGGATATTATAAGCGGAATATTCGGCAGCCAGTTCATTTGTCAGACCAATCAAGGCCATACGGCTGGATTTCAATGCAGCGTGGCCGTCTCCACCCGAAAGCATATTGATAATGACCCCTTTACCGGCTTCTTTCATAATGCGCCCCGCGGATTGTGCCAGTAGAAATGGTCCGGTCAGGTTGACATCGATGGTACGTCGCCAGTCCCATTCGTCTAGATCGAGCAGAGGTTTCTTGGGGTCTACATGGGCGTTGTTGATCAGAATGTCCAGTTTCCCCCAGTCATCGATGATCTCGTTGAGCATGGCCTGTACCGGCATTTTCTTGGAGATATCGACTATATATTCCTTGGTACGACCACCGGTCTGGCTGATGTGCTCCACAGTTTCGTCAAGATTGATGGGCGTAATGTCGTTGGCAGCCACAATCGCGCCTTGGGTAGCAAAGGCTAATGCAATGGCTCTGCCTGTTCCTTTCCCCGCACCTGTGATAAGAACGACTTGGTCTGCAAACGGATCCATTCAGCCTCCTTGATACAGATACAAGTATATCGCAGGTTTGCTTTTCTCAATCAGTTTCGGAGCAAGGTGTCGAGTTCGTTAAGCGGCAGGCGCGAGGTCATGTCAAGGCTCAATGGGGTAACTGAGACAATCTTTTTGATATACAGAGCGTAGACATCAGAGTCAGGGGTGGTTTTTTCCCAGTTATCAGAGATACGGTATCCTAATCTTGTGGGTTGATCCCAAGAACTACGCTTAGGGGGCAGAGGTTGATAAAAGCGCACTGGAGATATGCGGGTGACCTCCCAAGGTGTCTGGGGTGTGGCGGTGGCAGGAATTTCTACCTTGAGAACATTTACATCCGGGGGCATGGCACTATCCAATAACCGCAAGCCAAAATAGGCCGCGAAGTGTGCAGCACCGGAAAAATCTACTTCTGTCGAATACGTGAGGTGATTCTCCAGTGCGGTATCCAGGGAGATTGCCAGGGCGGGTATGCCCAGGGCAGCGGCTTCCAAAGCCGCACCGACTGTACCAGAAACTGTGATCCCAGTGCCAATGTTCGCGCCATAGTTGATCCCAGAAACTACCAGATCAGGTTTTCGGGGCATAACTTCGAGAGCGCCGTGTAAAACTGCCTGTGCAGGTGTACCGCCAACAGCATACACTGTCCAATTTTTGCCATTAACCTGAACTTCTTCAGGTGTGATGATGCCATCAGAAGAAGGCGGCAGGCTTCGCCCGGCACCTGAGCTCTGCTCCCTGGGAGCGACTACGGTCACGTACCCAAGGGCTTCTAATGCTGAAGCAGCTGCCCACAATCCAGGGGATTGAATACCATCATCGTTTGTGAGCAAAATTTGTTTCGTTTTTGAGTCCATAATGGAAATTCATGAAAGCTGAGTGTTATGGGAGTGTTTTTATATTTACACCCTTGATTGAAAAAAACAAAAGAGCGGGATGATCCCGCTCTATCTGGCGCCCTCGGCGTGACTCGAACACGCGACCCCTTAGTCCG
>CAYWIC010000219.1:0-7198 GCA_964458115.1 uncultured Anaerolineales bacterium
AACTTTTGCTGTTTTGAGGAGGGTCTAGCACCCTTTTTGCAGTAGAGTCATCGTAATATATGGAAAAAGGTGCTAATGGCGCAATCGCCGCTAGCACCTTTTTCGTATTATGTGTTTTGCGGTTGGTGGCTTGGAGTAAAACCAACCGGTTTCACCGCAAATCCTGTGTAAATGCCGGTACTAACTCACTTTTTCTTTTGGGATTCTTTCCGGCATTTACTTATATAGGATTCATACTGAAGTAGAAAATGAACAATATCAATGAAACCAATGTATAGGCAGCCAGTGCATTGTTGATATATCCGCGCTCAGTTTCGTCCAGATCTTGGCGAAGATATAGTGGGATGATAAATGGCGGTGGCAAGACCAGCAATGTGAATATTGCCGCCTCGAAAATCGGATCTAAATTCAACCAACCACGGATCAAGAAGATATTTACGAACATTGCCAGCGGAACCAGAATGGCCAACCGAAAAACGATCAATCCTATCACGCTCCGAAATGCCGCTGGCCTGAAATCGATCCCGTATCCAATCAACAACAAAATCAGCGGCACAGTCAGATCACCGAGTAACTCCAACCCACTTACAATCCCACCGAGAACTGGAAAGGTGGCTATTGAAGAGGCCAACCCAAGGGCATTCAGTGATATTCCTGCCAATATGGCGACCACAACGGGTGAAGAGAAAAAGGATTTGGCGACTTCCCCGAAATTCTGCGCGCCGTCCCTTCTTAGTAACAACATCGGGAGCATCACAAACCAGATGAAGATCTCATGCCCTAAATCGACGACGGCAATATACCCGATCCGCTCAACGCCATACGCCGCGCCAAAAAGACTGATCCCTAACATGCCATATTCGAATCCAGTGGTGAGAAAGGGGAAATATTCTGTACCTGCACTGAACCTTGATTGAATTCCTAATCCAACAATGTAGAGCAAAATGCAAAGGGAGAAAATCAACACAAAGATAATCAGATATTCGGATACCAAAGTGATATTCAAAAAAGAGATAAACAGCACCGCTGGCAGTGCTAAATTAACTACCAGCCAGCGCAAATCGGCAATGGCATTTTCACCAATCAGGGAACGGCGACGGATCAGGTATCCCAAAAATATTAGGAATACGATGGGGATGACGCGGTTGATGATATCTGGATTCATGAGGACTCAAACTTTCTTGCCATAGCGATACGTTTACTCAGCGAGGGATGCGAATGCAGCAACCATTCAACCCAGGGTTCAGGATCAACATCGGCCAGGTTTTGGTTCGCCAGGCGAGTGAATGCGGATGCGAAGGCAGCATGATTGCCAGTGGTTTCCAGGGCATAACTGTCTGCCATCCGTTCACGTCTGCGAGACCAGGCATTTCCCAATGGCATCGTCACCAGGCTGAAGGCTCCCAACACCAGACCAAAGAGAGGTAAGGCAGCAATATCGGCGGCACTCTCGAAGCCAAAGAGGTTCACTCCCCAATTCAATCCTAGAGATGCTAGGTAAAGCCCTACCAATGTTGTGACACTGCTGATAAGTATTCCCAATGGAATATCTTTATGCACGTGATGGGCAAGTTCGTGCGCCAATATGGTTTCGATCTCATCGGCAGTAAATTCATCGATGAGTGTATCGCCTAAAATGATGCGGCGGCTGTTGCCTATTCCCGTCAGGGCAGCATTAGCCGCTTTGGTGCGGCGGGACATATCAAATTTAAAAACGCCATTGACCTTGGTGTTCGCCCGTTCAGCCAGCTTTAACAGCCTTTCGACCAAGTCAGCGTGCTCATCTTCCAGGGGGACGAATTTGTAAAAGATAGGGAAGAGCAATATCGGCGCCAGATTCGTGAGCAGCACATTGAATACCAGCAGAAAGCCGGCCGCCCAAAGCCACCAGGTTGTCGGATAACTACGCAGGATTGCATAGACCACTTCTAATAGCAGCAATCCAATGGGTCCAGAAACCAGCAGACTTTTGATCTGGTCTGTTACCCAACCTTTCAGGTTCTGGTTCGAAAGTTCAAAGCGATGGGGTAAGACAAAGCCGGTGTAATAAGAAATCGGCAACGTCAGCAGCGAAATGATCGCTGCGAACACAAATCCAAACCCTGCCACCAGGATCCACTCGTTGGTGGTCCATGAGAGCAAGAAATTCTTGAGGTCCATAGACCAACCAAAACGTAGCCAGGCCAGCAGGTATAGGGTTCCCAAGATAAAGTCAACAAGCATAAATCTCCGCTGAATGCGAGCATAATGTCTCGCTCGTTCTTGTCGTTGAGGGTCTAGGGTTGCATCTTGCATTTATTTTTCCTTCATACTATATCGGTATTAAAACCATAAGGATGCCAGGATTTTTATTGCCTTCATGGATCCCTCATAGATTTCTGATGCCAAAACAACAATATGATAATTATTATTCAATCTCCCCATCTGGCTGTTCATAGAGAGGTAAGATCACGAAAAAAGAGCTGCCTGGGTTGCGATTTTCATCGTAACCAGGACTTTCAGCCCATACCCGACCTCCATGAGCCTGCACAATCCCGCGCACGATCGCCAGTCCAAGACCCGGTCCACCACCCTTGAATTTGGTTTTTCCAGAACTATGCAGAGCGATATCACCAGTCTGATAGAACTTGGTGAAGATCAGTTCCTTATAACGGGGATCGATACCAATACCGGTATCTCTGATTTGGATCTCAACTCCGCCATTGGGGAATTTCACAAAACCTTTTTGAAGGTGGCGACCTGAAATGGTGATCATGCCTTCATCAGGAGTGAATTTGACTGCGTTGCTGATCAGATGGTGGAAAACTTTCTTCAACGCTTCGGGGTCTCCACTCACCAGGGGTAAAGAGCTGACATTCTTGTCGATGAGCAATTTGATTTTGCGCTCACGGGATATCGAAGCGAATTTCCTACAAACATTGGAGATCACCAACTCGATCTTGATAGACTCAGCTGACAAGGCCAGTTCCCGGGTGTCGATCTTGGCAACTTCGAGCATGCTATCGACAATCTCATGAAGCCGACGGGCACCGTCCACAACGCCTTCCAAAGCACCAGCATAGTCAGGATTAGATTTCAGATTGGGGGCTTCCATGAGCATTTGACCGTATCCACTCAGCACAGTCAGGGGAGTGCGCAACTCATGAGAAGCAATGCTGATGAAATCGGACTTGGTGCGGTCGATGCGCTGTAACTTGGAGAGGGCCTCATCCATCGCGGAATATGCCCGACGAAACTCGGTATTGACGCGCATCAGACTCTCTACCAGACGAGTATTCTGCAAAGCCACTGCGGTTTGATCTGCCATTGTGCGTAGCAACTCGATATCTTTGGGATAATAAGACGAGCCTGAGGCTTTAGGTCCCAATGCCAGCAAGCCCACCCATTCATCCTGGGCGTGAATGGGAACATAGATATCCATCCCCACACGAGATAGCCATTGACGGGTATCCGCCTGAATGGACTGGTAGCGTGGCAGCATATCGATCTCGGCACGCGTCAAAGCCTGGCGATCTTCATCCCAGGCTTGAGCCAGGGCAGATTCTGCTGGCATCAACCCAGTCAGGGATGCATCTTTTCGCTTGCGGCCCTGCTGAATGCGGAACTCCTTTTTGCCATCTGTGCTCACTTCTAACTCAACCAAAAAGAGCACGCCGCTCTCAACCCCCAGCAAATCTCCGACCAAATCTACTGCCACAGCGGACAGCAACTCCATGTCTAAGATGCTGCTAATATTCTGGCTGTATTCGCTCAATATACTCGAAAGATCTTGTACTTCCCCATAGAACAAACGATCCATCCGCTTGCGCAGGCGTCTTATTAAGGGATTGATGATGACAATGATCAACAGCGACAAGACAACAGCAACCAGGATGTTGTCGATCCAAAACCAGGTTACCAGCAGATATTGAACGAAAAGAAAACCCACGCTATATACAAGGAACTCTAATGCCAAGCCCATTATCTTATTGATCAATCCCCTCAAAGCGATTCCCAAATGGGGTAACCGAGGAGTCAGGATGACATGGGTGAGTACTGACATTCCCAGCGCGCTCATGATCGTCCCGATGTGCTCTTGGCTAATAAAGCTAAACACATTGCCAACCAAAACTCCCCCCAAACCTAATCCCAGGATGAACAGGCGGTTACGAAATGTAGGGAAATTAGCCGTTTGATACCCTTCAGTAAGCAGACGAATTGTCAACACCGCGAAGATCATCCAGCCCAAGAAAAGCCAGGAGGCAAGCACAGTTCGGTATTCGATCTGCCAGCCTGCTACCAAAAATTTATAATTCTCTATGCCTGGGATAAAAATAACAGTTATAGATGAGAGAAACCATACTACACCGAATAGCCCCCACCACCTAAAGTTAGCTTTTCTCCTAGTAACCTGGGAGATGGCTTGTCTGACGAGTATCGATCCCAATAAAATGCCATAACCCGTCCAGCCCAAGATGACCACAGCTGGCAAAACATTTATCCAGGAAGACCCCCCAAATTTGAGCGCTAACCCCACTTCTAACGAGATATAAATCAGCAATAATCCGTTTAGATGGCGCGCCTGTTCATTCGCCAAGCCTCGCTTCACAATCACAAAAATCAACAGGGACAGGTAGATTACAGCACTGATGACATGAATCAGCATATAAAGATTGAAAGCCATAATCGGGATTATAGCTTACTTTCATTGGCTAATACTTTCTTGAACCCAGGAATTAATCACTGCGTTGGATTTCAAACACAACTGGTCTGAATCCGTCAGTACAGCATGCCACCACTTCTCCAAGATGTTCGGCTAGTTCAAACTCTTTCTTGATGTCCACCCAAGCCCACTCACAGAATCCATTTGGGGGCGTTTCCCAATCATCGACGATAAACTCTTGCCTATCACCGAAGATATCACAAGGCACTACTGTCTCGTGCTGGTATTGATCGATAAGATCAAAATTGGCCATTCTTTTTATTATCGTAATCTTCCCTTGTGCCATATGAACTAGAATCCTTCCAAAGATTATAGATAGCGAAGCAGGGGATTTGTATGGTGAAGTACCTTGAACTTCCCATACATCAGACATAAGGGGTATAGGATTGCTAATCCTAGCAGCCAAATAGGATACATCATGGGGATACTCGTCCCTAAGGGTGTAAACCAGGCGCCCAGTGCCAAATAACCATACAGGTGAATGATGTAGAAGAACAGGGGTACTCTTCCATAGACAGTGAGTGGCATTAACCACTTGGATTCTCGGTCTGGGATTTTGCAGAATCCTGCCAAGAGGATCAGATTCACCCCGGTGGTCATCAAACTAAATGCCATACTCGGAGGGTATTTGACCACATTGAGGAAGTCGATCCAGCGATCTCCGGCTCGCAGACGGATATTTCCAAACCCATCCCCAAAACGGATAACGATGAATCCCACCAAGAAGATAAGCCCCAACCAGAAAATTTGCTTAGCAGCCTTCGATGAGTCTGCTTTCAGCCAACTCCCCACAACCATCCCGAAGAATACCAACTCCAGCCAAGGCAAGACAGGATAATTGGACCAGAATTCCCAGGAACCGCCGCTGTAGAGAAACAACAATTCCCAAGGGTCGTTCAACCCCCAAAGGCTAGGGTCAGGATGCATCAATTCCGTGCCGAAGAAGAAGACACCCGCCAGGATCAGCCAGTGCAACGGTCGTAGCCTCAGGGTAAGGCTGACGCAGATCATTGTGCAACCTAAGGCGAACAACACCCCAACATACGTCTGTGGGAATTCACCTGGGCCTAGCTTCCAGGCCTGGTTAATGAGGGTGAACTGGAGCAAGATCAAGATCAACCCACGGATGAAAAAATGTCGCAGAATCTGCCACTCGCTCCAACCAGCGTTACGACGCGAGTGGGCGTATAGGAACATCCCGACACCCATCAAGAAGAAAAATCCCGGCGCGGAGAGATGAGTCACCAGGCGAGTGAGAAACGACAGCGCATCCTGATAGACCGGGAAATTCCCGCCCCAGTGCTCACCAGACGAATGCTTTTGCGCCACAAAATGATTGGCGTGGTCCAAGGCCATCAAGACCATGATCACTCCCCGCAAGGCATCAACTTGTAATAATCGGGTAGATTTCGGAAACTTCATTTGGGAGGATAAGTGTAGCGTTATTCTTTGTAGGCGACATTCTTTTCATTATCTATGCGCCATACCATCTACTTGAAATCTCAGATTGAGGTTCGATAAACCAAAAAAATTTCACTTAGGAACATGGTTCCAGAAAGGAACCGTGTTCCTAATAAATTTGGATGCTCTCTAACACTCTCACAACTTCTTCCATGCAGCTTTCAAAGGTATCTCCAAAGGTCACTCGAAACAGTTGATCATAGATCACAAACTGGAGTTCTCCGACTCCATTGAAGAATAAAGTTTTGGAGAATTGCTGATCTCCCAAGAAAACATCATCGGTTTCGAGAACCCAATCCATCGGTACCCCACCCCCAACGTTGAGCGAGAGATGACAACCCTCAATCTCTCGATGCACAAGCGCCGGACCTCCTTCATAATAGAGCGGGATGAACTCGTCAAATTGCGTTGATTCCCAACTTGATTGATCGAAGTTGATTTGGATCTCTCCATTGGGGTGCTTGATAAGCCAGGAACCTGGTGATGTGGTAACGGGGAAGGGAAAGTCGAAATTCGGTTGAAGGAGTTGTTGGGCTGCAGTTGCTGTTGATTCGAATTGTGGAGACACAAGTGGATTCAACGTGGCTGTAGGATTTAGCGCAATTTCAGCTATCGATTCTCCATTATTGCACCCAAAGAGAAATCCAACCCCACCAAGACACATGATTCCGATCAAAATTATTCTTTTCATTAGCGCTCATCTCACAACATGCAATCAGTGTCCCAAAATGATCTACCATTCCAGGCGATGATTGACCCCGGTGTACTTCAAGCGGAATCCCACCCGTTCATACAATCCGCGTGCATTTATATTCTCATCGCTAACCGTCAGTCCAACCTGGGGCATCTCACGTTCATCAAAGAACCAGTCCAAAGCTGTGGTCAATAGCTTGCCGCCAATTCCCTGGCCGCGGGCATTTTCCTTAACACCCAGAAACTCGACATAGCCCTCCTCAGCCCATGGTTCATTGATAGCGTAAACTTAAATTGCACTATAAGGAAACGTCTATAAAAATGAGCCCACCGGTTATTCTT
>CAYWIC010000220.1:0-7147 GCA_964458115.1 uncultured Anaerolineales bacterium
GGGGGGGCTTCGCCCCCACCCCCTATTCCCAGCCATTTTCTCGCTGAACTGCGTATGTCCTACCTCCAAATACTTAGATTAGATTTGGAATGATTTATGGCTGATCAATTTGCAGTAGAAAGCGGGGCACTGGCAAAGAGACATTTTAGATATTCACCTTCCGGGAATCCGATCGGGTGATCCACGGGATGGCCGGTGTGCTCGATCTCATTCAGGGGGCGACCTACCAACAGAGCTTCTTGATGAATTGCAGAATAGAATTCATCCGAAGATATACGACTGGAACAGGAAGATTGCACGAATATCCCCTCAAGATTAAGAACGGAAAGCCCCAGTCGGGTGAGTCTGCGGTATTGGATTAGTGCCGCTTTGATTTCCGATTTTCTCTTAGCAAAGGATGGCGGGTCGATGATCACCATGTCGAAGCGTTGGCCACTTGAGTGAAATTGTTCTAGGATGCCAAAGGCATCTCCCGCGATCGTATGGTGCTGTGCTGCGGCGATGGCAGGGGAGGCAGAATTATGGGTGAAATTGCGCTTGGCAGCCTCCAGAGCCGGGCGACTGATATCCACGCTGGTGATAGCTGTCGCTCCGCCGCGCGCTGCGTAAACGGAGAATCCGCCTGTGTATGCAAATAGGTTGAGCACTGATTTTCCATCAGCCATAGTTTCGACTCTGGCTCGATTTTCGCGCTGATCGAGGAAAAAGCCCGTCTTTTGGCCGTGGAGGAGATCCGCTTCGAATTTCAGGCCATTCTCTTGGAATAGCACAGGTTCCTCAAGCGACGGACCCCACAGGTTCATACCATCTTTCAGACCGTAGAGATGTTCAAGGTGGCGGGCAACCTCACGGCTGAGACGCAAAATGATGCGCTTTGGAGACAGTTCGATCATCAAGGGCAACAGAACCTGCAAGAAGGGAATCCAGGCCGCGCTGTATAATTTCAGCACCCCATTTCCGGCATAGATATCCATCACCAGGCCGGGCAGTCCGTCATTTTCGCCATGGATTACTCGAAACCCAGTTGTATTTTCCGGGAGTGCCGATCGTTTTTCAAAGGCCTGCGCAAATTTTGACTTGAACCAAACCTGATCGATAAGCTTGGGTTCATGGTGTTGAAGCACTCGTACGCGGATGGGGGAGTGAGGGTCGTACAGACCGATGGCGAGGAAACGTCTCTTGGAATCGAAGATTGCCGCCAGGTCGCCGGGCTTTCCCACGTGGCTTTGATGCCGAATGGCATCGTCAAAGAGCCAGGGATGCCCTTTCCGAAGGGCGCGTTCAGCCGCGGGGGCGACGCGCAGGGCAATGCGTTTCTCGTTTGGCCTGGGCAATGCCGCCAAGATCTCTTCACGCACGTTCAGCGAAATCCTTTTCTAGTATGGCGATATACATGGAATTATCTGAGTCGATGAAGCGGTTAATTTGCCAGCCAGTGTCGTTGACAATCTCTTTCATCTCCTCTTTCGAGACCATCAGGTAATCCATCCAAGGAGTTTTGAATTTACGGTGTCGTATTCTGAGCCGCAACTGGCCAGGCATGCGCCCGCGCTGGCGGTTGAATTCGTGGTATTCCAGGTGATCGGTGTTCTCGGTTTGGTAAGGATCGTTGGTCTCGGCGATCAGTGTGCCCCTGGGAAAGGTGAGATTATGAAAACGCCGTAACAGGCGTTTAGCGCGTTTAAAATTCCCGAATAAACCAAAATTGTTGCCCATCATGATGATCGTATCGAAAGGCTCAATGTGTCTGCTGATCTTGGTTATGGGAAGGAGGCGGGCATCGTCGACACCCCGCAATCGACATAATTCCACCGCCTTAGGCGAGTTGTCCACCGCAGTGACTTCGAGCCCCTGGCTTTGTAAATAAAGTGTGTGACGGCCTGCCCCAGCGCCTATATCAAGCACCCGACCATGAGCGAATTTCATGGCTTCTTGTTGGTGAATGGGCCATTGATCGTAAGGCGCAAAGTATGCACTCAGGTTTGTTGATACCGCGATAAATCCGTCATCACGTTCGACAATCTCCGCCCCCTCATTATTGATGTAGTAGTTGAACAACTCTTGCCCATAGGCATCTTCCCTATCCTTCACGGTGTTCCTCCTGGTTCAGTGTTGATCAGATATAATTTGCAAGAACAGAGTCCCCGAAAAAGGGTATTATGTTCCTTATTTATAACACGGAGATGGAATGTCAGTAGATAAACCGAAGGAAATTTCTCAATTAGAGGCCTGGATTTTGGCAATTCGGCCCAAAACACTCCCCGCGGCAGCATCGCCTGTGATCATTGCATCGGCATTAGCTTTCGTGGATGGTGGGTTCGATTTCTGGCCAGCACTGGCAGCGTTATCAGGCTCTCTATTGCTACAGATTATTTCCAATGTTGCAAATGATCTATATGATTTCAAACGTGGCGCAGATGCTGGAGAACGTTTGGGACCCACGCGCGTTACTCAGGCGGGATTGTTGACGCCTGATCAAGTCCAACGCGGGCTATGGGTGTTTATTGGGATCACTGTGATCATTGGCATTTATCTCGTTTACCACGCGGGATGGCCGATCCTGGTATTGGGGTTGGCTGCCATACTCTCAGCGATTGCATACACCGGAGGTCCCTTCCCGCTTGCCTATCATGGATTAGGAGATTTGTTCGTCTTCCTGTTCTTCGGCCTGGCGGCGACAGCGGGAACCTATTATGTGCAAGCAGGAACTGTGAGTGCCCTGACCTGGTGGATGGCCTGTTCCATGGGACTGCTGATTGTGGCCATATTGGTTGTCAACAATCTACGTGATATCGAGAGCGACCGCGCCGCGGGCAAACGCACCCTGGCAGTTCGGTTTGGTGCTCGCGGGGCTCGTTTGGAGTATGCCTTCTGCATCCTTGGCGCCTATATTATTCCTTTGTTCACTTGGGTATTCGGGCTGGCATCGAGTTGGGGTTGGTTGGTATACCTATCAGCCCCGATGGCCTGGCGCTGTACTACCGCCATTTATAGAGATTCGGGACATGAATTAAATCAAGCTTTGGCCGGGACGGGACGACTGGGATTGCTCTTTGCCATACTATTCTCTGTTGGCATCGTCAGCGCTGCTCTGTGGTAAGATTTAGGAGGTTGCTGCTTGACGTTTTCTTGACATGAAAATTTCTCGATGCTAGATTATGTTTTATTGATATCCAGAGGAGAACTACATTGACAAAATCACGATCACAACTCATGGTGGACCGCTTACGCGACCTGCAAGCTTCCTCTCCTGATATTGAGGCATCCGCGGTTGTTAGTGTCGATGGTTTGACAATTGCTTCTGCTCTACCTCAGGGAGTAGAGGAGGATCGAGTATCCGCAATGTCAGCAGCTATGCTATCTCTGGGCGAACGCATTGCTTCAGAATTGGGTCGCGGTTCACTGGATCAGGTATATATTAAAGGAGAAGAAGGGTTTGTGATCTTGATGTCAATTGGTGAGGATGCCGTACTAACCGCTCTGGCACGCGAAGACGCAAAATTGGGGTTGATCTTCCTCGATATGCGCCGGGCCGCGGATGACCTTGCCAAGTTGATCTAATGGGGATCTAGTTATGGAATCCATTCCAAAAAGCGGTTATTACTATCCCAACAAATTTGCCTTGATCATGATCAAGGCGCTTGAAGATGTAATGGGGAAAAATGGGCTCAATGCGATCCTGAACTTGGCTAATTTGGGCAATTTGATCGACAGTTACCCTGAGGATAACTTAAACAAGGAATTTGATTTTTCTGATATATCGGCCATAAACCTGGCCTTAGAAGAAATGTACGGTCCGCGAGGCGGGCGAGGGTTGGCTTTACGAGCGGGAAGAGCCACATTCGACGATGCCTTGAAAGATTTCGGAGGCTTCGCTGGTGTGGGCGACCTGGCGTTCAAAGTACTGCCATTAGAGACGAAGCTTCGCATTGGTGTCCCAGCGGTGGCGAAGATCTTCAGCCAAATGAGCGATCAGATCTCAACCTCTGAAGAAAAGGAAAACGAATTCTTGTATACGATCCACCGCTGTCCAGTGTGTTGGGGGCGTAGCAGTGAGGATAAGCCGGTATGTTATGTCGCTACGGGTCTACTGCAAGCGTGTCTGAAATGGGTGTCCGGGGGCAAGGAGTTTCGGGTCAATGAATCGAAATGCCATTCGAAAGGTGATGATGTTTGTGAATTTGTGATCCAAAAGCAGGCCATAGAGTAATTGGACGGCGAAATTCAGTGGACATAAAATCGAATATTCTGATTGTTGAAGATGATTTGGATGTAGCAGAAATGCTCGAAGCGTATTTCCGCGTTCAGGGGTATGCCGTATCGACGGCCAATTGGGGAGAAGATGCCGTCAAGATTTCTCAGAGAGATCATCCAGATTTGGTGATCCTTGATATCCGATTGCCAGATATCGATGGATACGAGGTGGCCCGACGCATGAGGAGCAACCGCCGCACTGAGAATATCCCCATCATTTTCCTGACCGAAAAGCGCGCCCGCGCCGACCGGTTACAAGGGCTTGAACTGGGTGCCGACGATTACATTACCAAACCTTTCGACA
The DNA here is from genome assembly GCA_964458115.1 of uncultured Anaerolineales bacterium. Taxonomy (GTDB): domain Bacteria; phylum Chloroflexota; class Anaerolineae; order Anaerolineales; family UBA11858; genus NIOZ-UU35. The sequence goes on from CAYWIC010000220.1 coordinate 4,559, forward strand.
TTCAGGAATTGCGATTGCGAGTGCGAAATTCTCTGCAAAGGATTTCGCAAAATGCCATCAATAATCCTGTGACTGGTTTTCCGGAAGGCGCTCTGGTTGATGAGCGACTTTCGGAATGTCTGGAGGGCAATGATTGGGCGCTGTTATCGGTCTCTCTGGTAAATTTAGATGTCTTTCGCAATGATTATGGTTTTGTAGCCTCAGATGATGTGTTGCGCGCGGTTAGCTTGATGGTACATAATGCGGTACGCAACGTCGGCAGTACCTCTGACTTCATTGGGCATGTATCGACAACCCAATTGGTGGTAGTCACAAACCCTTATGTCCTCATCGATTTAGGCGAGCGCATTCGTTCTCGGATAGAACAATCGCTGGATTATTTCTACCCTCTCAAAGATCGCGATAAAACTGAGCAGAGTAGTAAGAGGTTGGCATTGAAAATGGGGGGACTATTACAGAAACATGGTCCCTTTAACGGTTTAAATGGGATAAAATCTAAGCTCATTGAGCTACAATAAGTTACTTTGAATTCCCTGATTGTCGTTGGGATGGCAATTCCACTGCCATCCCAAATCGGTTAAAAATCTATGCAACTTACAATCGTTATACCCACTTACAATGAAGCAGAAAATTTACCGAAGATCGTTTCGGCTCTTTTCGCATTGACACTACCCGATCTGAAGGTAATGATTGTGGATGATAATAGCCCTGATGGAACAGGTGATTTAGCAGATGCCTTAGCCGGCCAATACCCAGGGCAAATTTCTGTGATCCATCGACGTGGTGAACGTGGATTTGGTGCTTCCTATATCCAAGGGTTTCGACAGGCGTTAGCCGAAGGGGCTGAATTAATTGGACAGATGGATGCCGATTTTTCCCATCCCCCCGGCAAAATCGTCGAATTCATCGAAGCTGTCCAACACTGTGATGTTGTGTTGGGGTCGCGCTATGTGCGTGGTGGTGAATTAGATAAAGAATGGCCATTTTGGCGGAAGGCCTTATCTTGGTTCGGGAATTATTACGCTCGCATTATCTTGGGTACCCCAATTCTTGATATTACCGGCGGATTTCGCCTATGGCGAAGGGAAACGATGCAGAGTTTACCCATGGAACGGGTGCGTTCGAATGGCTATGCATTTCAAATCGAAATGATCTATATGGCACACCGCTTGGGGTACCAAATTCGAGAAGTGCCAATTTATTTTGCGGAACGCGATTTGGGAGAATCGAAAATGTCGCTTCGTATTCAAATTGAGGCTGCCATGCGTGTTTGGCAGATCCGAAATGCCTATCGCGATTTACAACCCATCGTTGACCCACTGAAGAACACTAGCAATCCATCTCTCTAAATTTGTGAGATTTGACGCATTTCTGGCGAGACAGTATAATAATTTTTGTTCTAAAAAATCTCCCCGAGTTTTGGATCTCTGGGCAACGCCAAGAGAAGCTGAGTCATAGTAGCGGACAAAATATTCATGGCCTTGAAAGGCAATCTTCGCGATTTCTCGATTAACCAACTTCTAAATCTGATCAACTTGGCTCGAAAGACAGGCACACTCGTTGTAGAGGGGCCGGGTGATTCTGCCTGGGTTTCGTTTCGAGAAGGGAAATTGGCCTATTCTCGAATGGGATCCGATGACGATAATTTGGCTGCCATTCTGTACCGCTCTAATAAGCTATCGAAATCTCATTTCAGCACCATAGAAGCGCGCGCTCCCAATATGAGTGATAAAGAGCTGGGGCTGCTTCTCATCAACGCCAATTACCTTTCCCAGGAGGATATCCTAGCCAGCCTGCGTTCGGAGTTTGTGGGTGTCCTGCATCGTATCTTTACTTGGGTTGAGGGCATGTTCCGCTTTGAAGACGGTGTCATGCCTTCGGATGGCAAGATCACCTTGCAAATCGGGTTAGAGAACATCATCATTGAAGGTTCACGCAAACTTCGAGAATGGGAGCAGCTCCAAGATGAGATCCCCAGTCTCGAGATTGCTTTGCGGTTCACGGACCGCCCTGGCGCAGATATCAGGAATGTCAACCTGAGTGTGGAAGAATGGCGTGTCGTTTCCTATATTGATCCCAAAAACAGCATCAAACAGATTGCCAATACGACTAAAATGAACGATCTTGAAATTCGGCGGATTGTATATGGGTTGTTACAGGCGGGGTTGGTTGAGCTCATCCGGCCCGAAGGCGTTGTGTTGGAGCGTCAAAAACCTTCCTTCCCCGTCGCGGATTCTGAAGAACAGAAATCATTGGTCAACCGAATTATCAAACGGATTCGCTCACTCTAATAGGTAATCTTCCAAATTAGCGAGGCAAGCGATTATGCAAACAGTAAAAATGGTAGTGACAGGTCCCTTTAGTTCGGGAAAGACTGAATTTATCCAAACAGTCAGCGAAATTGATGTTGTTGCCACTGAGAGGAAAATCTCGTCTGAAGCTGAAAAAATCAAAGAAACTACCACGGTTGCCATGGATTTTGGGCGCATCACAGTCGATGACAATTTGGTGCTTTATCTGTTTGGAACCCCAGGCCAGAAACGCTTCGATTTTATGTGGGAGATCTTATCAGAGGGGATGCTGGGTTTC
>CAYWIC010000221.1:0-7131 GCA_964458115.1 uncultured Anaerolineales bacterium
ATAATTTTCTTATATTTTTTTTTGTGTATTGGCCACCTACATAAATTAATCTAAAATTGGGGGGGCGGGGGGGCTCCCCCCCTGCGCACACCCTATTTTCGAAAACCCCCGTAGCGGATCAATTCTTGAATGGCAATCTTATGAACAGACTACATATCGCTCATTTCACAAACATGTACCACCCAGTGATCAACGGAGTGGTGCGTTCGGTTTCGACCTTCAAAAAAGCCCTCGAAGAGATTGGGCATAACGCTTTCGTGTTCTCTCATCATGAAAGCGACTATGAAGATCGAGAGCCATTCGTCTTTCGATATCCCAGTATTGAACTACCCCTTTCAGGCGATATCCCCGCCGTAATTCCCGTGTCGCCTTTTGTGGACTGGATGCTACCCAAACTCAAACTCGACGTCATCCATGCCCATCATCCATTCCTGCTGGGGGAAACCGCGGCGACAAAGTCTAAGAAACTCGATATCCCTTTGGTATTCACATTTCATACACAATATCGAGAATACAGCCATTATTTTCCTATTTCCCAGCAAGATGTCCAAGATTTCACCAAAGATATGATCCACATTTGGTTGGGGGAATATCTTCAACGCTGCCAGCACGTAGTCGTTCCCTCAGAAGGAATGAAACAAATCCTCGTCGACGAGTATGGCCTCACTAAAGGTGCCACAGTCATCCCCACAGGAATTGATCTGAGCCCTTATCAAAATCTCGATCGCCAGAAAATCCGGTCTCAGCTCGGCTGGGGTGATCAGAAGGTCATCATCTCGGTTGGACGATTATCGAAAGAAAAAAATTGGCGCACCTTGCTTAGGGCTTGCTCGATCACGTTCGAACAACATCCTGAATGGTGCTTGAAGATTATTGGCGGTGGTCCAGAGAAAGAAGATCTCATCAAATTTTGTGAGGAACTTCAAATCGCAGCCCGGGTTGAATTCCTTGGCAAAATCCCCTTTACAGAAATTCCCCGCTATCTTTGCGCGGCGGATTGCTTTGGGTTTGCGTCAATAACCGAAACCCAAGGATTAGTCACATTGGAGGCTTTAGCTGCCGGTCTGCCAGTTGTCGCAGTCGATGCCACCGGAACCTCAGATATCGTCTGTGATGGCATTGAAGGGTACATCACTGAAAACGATCATACCGCCCTGGCAAACGGCTTGAACCGGCTCTTAAGCGACCCCGCTGCATTTGGAACATTCTCTGATGCAGCCCTGAACCGTGCTAAGAGTTTCGCGATCCACAACCAGGCCCAAAAATTAGAATCTATCTACCGGGAAGCCATTGAAGATCATCGTGCAGGAAAATTCGTCATAACTGAACGCTATTCCCCCATCATGGCGAAAATCAAGAACGCGGTCATGCCATAAAGCCTGATCTCACCGAAGTAAGAATTTACTTCCCTGAACAATCAAGGGGGTATGCGGTCATGGAATATCGTTCGTTTGAGCGTGTTTTTATTGGGGGTGTTTCTACTTGCCAGTTGCACATCAATTTCGAGTTTTGACCAAGAAACGGCGCGCCCTCAACCAACCAGCACTCCTGAAGGCCCAGAAACTAGAATACCATCTTCCACGCCAACAGCAGAACCTACCGCTGCTCCCACTGAAATCAAACCCACCTGGATCCCAACACCCTCTGAACTGCCATTAGGCTACGAACAATCGATTCCTTTCGATGGAATCTACCCGGTTTACACGCCCTTTTTCGTTAGCGCAGAAGAAGCTCCCTTCGACGACGAAGAACTGGTCTTAGGTGTGGCCTGGGAGGGCGAGGCCAAAGCCTACCCTATTACCGTGCTACGTTTCCGTGAGATGGTCAACGACGAGCTGGCTGGCATTCCCACACTCGTAACCTACTGACCGCTGTGCTACACCGGTCTCGTGCACGACCGGCGCATCGATGGAGAGACCTTCATCTTCGGCAACGCGGGGGGTCTCTATAAGACCGCCATGACCTGGTGGGATCACAAGACTATTTCGATCTGGTCACAGCCCATCGGCCGAGCTCTGGCAGGCCCGCTCAAAGGCACCGAGCTAGACATTCTGCCGTCCCAAATGACCTCCTGGAAGAATTGGAGAGAAGCCCATCCCGAAACCCTGGCCATGACCAACAGCTACTCACAGCTTGGTTTCCGGCGACAGAAATTCGCCACTGACTTCGTTATCGGTGTGGTACTGAACGATTTGTCCAAAGCATATTATTATGAAGATGTCGCTGCCAAAATTTTGCTAAACGACAACATCGGTGATTTCCCCCTCCTGATATGGGCGGCCAATGATGACTATCGAACCTACCTGAGAGTCGTCAACGGTGAGTCCCTCACTTTCCAATGGGACGCGGGAAACTTGAAAGATGTGGAAACAGGATCAGCCTGGGATGCAAGTTTAGGCTTAGCAATCGAGGGACCTCTCAAAGGTCAGGCGCTCCAACCCGTCCCAAGCTTGACTTCCTTTGATTGGGCCTGGGAAGATTTCTATCCCGAAAGTCAGTACTATCTTCCTTAAAATTAGACTTACTCAACCAGCGAATGGCCAGGGCGATGCCCCAGATTTAGGTGTGAGTGGGTGCGGAGCACTCCACTCACACCTAAATCTGGATAGTTTCAGGGCGTTTCCCGGGGAGCCCAAAAAATAGAACGAGTGAATGGAAATAAAAAACGTCAAATAGGAATGATTGGAACCATCAGCCGCATTACTATTGATTTTGCTGAACGCAGTGTAATGGCTAACAAGTAGCCCTCCACCTCAGATGGATCTCCATAAACTAAGCATCAACCAAAAAGAATAGACTATCGTTAATTAATTCATAACAGGGTTCCAGCACTGCCGGAACCCTGTTATGCCAAATTATTCCCCCAAGTAGTCATGTTTGATCGCTATTTCACCGCCACCAGGATATCAAACTCTGACTCATCCGAGTCCAGGACGAAGCGATCATCATAAAGTTCCATATCGAACTTGTCTGGGTGCAGCTCGACATCTGCCTGGGGTAGCCAGGTTTCATAAATGAATTTATAGGTCTCTGGCAAGGTATGCAGCTTGCCTTTGTGGGTGAACACAGCGAATTTGTAATCCGGGATTTGCCGGGCAACCATGCCTTCGGGGATATCGGCCAAGTCACTGACCTCCATACCGGCGACATATTCGAACTCGCCTTCACCAGCACCCTCCACTTGAGTAAAACAGGCTCCGTAAGCGCACATCCCAGTCCTATTTTTGAGTTCGGCAGCACGGGCATTCCATTGGCCCCACAGTTGGGGGATCTCGTTGTTTTCATTCTTGCCGACATACGAAAAACCAACCATGGTCATGGCAGGCTTGGTGACATATTTGGGTTCCATAAGGATTTCCTTTCGATCTTCTGTAGATGGATAAATGGAGACGGGGATCTTTGCCCGTTCAACTGGACACTGCACTTCGATGAATCCCGAATGAAGATTGGATTCTACGTTTGTGCTGATCCCTGTTTCTGGAAGGTATATCTCGCGACAAGGTCGGCCAATTTTGTAGGCATTTGCTTGAGCCCAGGTGTACAAGCCAGCGTAAGCCTGGCTGATAGCAACCTCGCCTCCAGTGTGGATAATGCTGGCCATGCATTCCACTGGGTTGAACTCTTCCAAGGTGACCGGACTGCCCTGCCAATCTCCGGCGCGTTGCCCTGATCGGAGTGACACGGGAACTGCCAAAGCAACTTCTTGATCAGTTTCAGCATAAGGCAAGTCGTCCTTGATCGCGAACCACGGCCCAACGGGTCTTAACCTGGCACGTTGCAAATTCTTCTGAAGCAAAGCGAGCAAGCTCTCTTTGGCTGGGGAAATCGCATTATCGTTGGCAGCAACTGCCCGTGCCGTAAGTACCGTTTGAGCATCGACCTGCTTGAGTGCAATCTCGAATTTAGGAGAGTGTCCCTCTCCCTCCAACTGTCGCAATCGCACTTCGACTTGCGCCAGGCGTGATTGCTCGCGCTCTAATTGCTCCGCTAATTCGATCTGCTTCATACGCAGCATGCCACGCATCTCAGCCACAGAAAGGTCGTCATCGACCAGTTGCGCAACCTGATCGAGGGAGAAACCCAAATCTTTGAGTGCCAGGATGCGATTGAGCCGGGACAATTGTTCAAGCGTGTAGTAGCGATAGCCGGTATAACGGTCGATATGCGCCGGTCTCAGCAAACCCAATTCACCATAGTGATGCAGAGTCTTGACTGTAACGTGAGCTAATTTGGAGAAGTCTCCGATCTTGATCATGAGTTTGTCCTTGTCGAGACAGAGTATTCCCTGCTCGCTCTCGACACTCCAGCGCAGGAGCGCTGGAGTATTTGTGTACTGAGGCCTTCAGTGTCCATAGTATAGACCCTCCGGTAGGGGGAGAGTCAAGAGGCAAAAATAAAGACGGTCAACGCCGTGTGTTGACCGTCTTTATTTTTTGAATATGATGCAAAAAAACTCATTCTTCGAAGGGCACTTCGATGATTTTTGCCTGGATTTCGGCGAATAACTCCTCAATCTCTTCTTTGACTAGGTCGATGATCTCACCCTGAGGGATCTTGCGTTTTTCAGCCTGATCACGGCGCTTGAATTCTATGCTGCCGTCTTCCAGGCCACGCGCGCTGACTGTCAAACGGATGGGGAGGCCAATCAGGTCAGCATCGTTGAACTTGACGCCGGGACTTTCATCGCGGTCATCGAATAGCACCTCGATGCCCTCGGCTTTAAGGTCCTGATAAAGTTGGGCGGCGGTGTCTTCCACATCGCCGACGCCCTTCTTCTTGGGCAGCATAACCAGATGCACATGATACGGAGCGACAGTGATCGGCCAGATCAAACCATAATCATCGTTGAATTCTTCTGCCACGGAGGCCAACAGGCGCCCGCTGCCGATGCCATAGGAACCCATGATCACGGGTTTCTCTACCCCATCTTTGTCCTGATAAGTGCATCCCATGGAATCGCTGTAGCGCGTACCTAGCTTGAAGATATTGCCAACTTCCACACCACGGATTTCGGTAAAAGTACCACCGCAAGCCAGACAAGTGTCTCCTGCCCGCGCTGCCGTCAAATCAGTAACAATATCAGCCTGGTAATCGCGACCCAGGTTGGTGTTGAGCAAGTGATTACCGGCATCGTTGGCCCCGGCCACCAGGTTTGACGATTCGGGAATCAGGTCATCGACCAGCACTACGACCGGCAGATAATCATTGCTTTCTGGCAATCCAATCGGGGAGGCATAACCTGGCACCGCGCCGACGGCTACGATCTCATCCTCTGTGGCAGGGCGCAGTTCGCTCGCCTTGAGGGCATTGGTCAGCTTGGTCTCGTTGATGTCCATGTCACCGCGCACAATCGCGAAGACAAACTTCTGGATGCTGGACTCTCCCTCGGGGATATCGGCCACCATGAAGACCGCTTTGGCCGTCCGTGATTCGGGGATTTCGAGGAATTCCGCCAGCTCAGCGATGGTCTTGCAATCGGGTGTGGCGACTTTCTCCAGAGGCAGCGTTTCTTCTTTGGTAGCAGCCTCCTTCTTGAACTTGGCCACCTGGCGGTTGGCTGCATACCCGCAGTCATCACAAATTAGAAGGGTGTCTTCGCCAAAGGGAGTCAGATACATATATTCATGGGCCATCTTGCCGCCCATCATGCCGACATCAGAGTTAACGGCGATAACCGGTATGCCGCAGCGATGGAAGATATTGAAATATGCCTGGTAATGGGCTTCGTACTGCTTATCGAGTCCTTCCCAATCGGCATCTAGACTATAGCTATCTTTCATGGTGAACTCGCGCACTCGGATCAACCCTGCGCGAGGGCGCGGGTCATCACGCCATTTGGTTTGGATATGGTAGATCAACACCGGCAGTTGGCGATACGAGTGGATCTCTTTGCGTGTCAGATCGGCCACAACTTCCTCATGTGTCATGGCGAGCACCATATCGCGCTCGTTCTTATCCTTGAAACGCCCCATCTCCGAGCCAATCTGGTACCAGCGCTCGGTCTCCTGCCAGACTTCCGCGGGGTGGACAACCGGCATGGTCATCTCCTGACCGCCGATGGCATTGATCTCAGAGCGCATAATATCTTCGATTTTGGTGATCGAGCGTTTGGCCATGGGCATGGCAGTATAGATCCCCGCGGCCAACTGACGGATGAACCCCGCCCGCACCAATAGTTTGTGGCTAGGCATTTCAGCATCCGTGGGTGCTTCGCGTAAGGTCTGGCTGAAAAGTTTTGACATTCTCATGGACTACCTCCGGTGAATCAAATAATTAAAGTAAAAAAGTGCGATCTCGTCCCCAGCGCTTTGTCACATGCACTGGGGTGGCCAGGGATTGCATGGAATGCATCACCTGGCGCAAAAAACCCTCTGGCTCATCAGTCCAGAGGGCGCATTGATCTGGGGCTATCTTCTTCCCATCAACCCAAAGAGACCGAAAGCCTATCTTGGCTTGCGGCTGCTAGGGGCGGGGGTTGGGGAGAAGTGCTTGGTATCCATTACGGGAGATAGTTTACCAGAGGTAAGCACCTTGTCAAGAAGATTGACTCAAGTTCGGACAGAGTTTTGTAGATCTCTCACAGTTCGGCGAAGATATTGCTGGGAATAGGGGGTGGGGACGACGACCCCGCCCCCTATTCCCAGCAAACCACACTTCAAGATCGATCTAATCCACGAGGGAAATTGCCATCTGGAACTGGGAGAGTTCTTCTCGCTCGAACCCTGCTCGATCAAAAATAGTGCTGAACTCTTCGGGGAAGATCGCTGGAACTCTCCAAGTCTTCTCCGGATAGCGAGCGAAAAGGCCTTTCAATAAATCCAGTCCATTCTCGCGTTCGTGGGCTTCCGGCATAATCAACAGCGATCGGATCGCAATCTGGGATTCTTCCGAGGATGAGATTGCCACATAGGCATCTTTATAGCAGAATGCTCTGAATGGGGGAGTCAATTGGGCCAGGGTCTCTCCAGAGATCTGCCAGGGCAGATCAGGCAGGCCATAAGAACTCACCAACCGCCCCAGCGACCTGAGATCGATCTCTTCGATCTGACAGGATTCGCCATCTGGATCTTCTACTACAAAACGGCTTTGGTGCATAAATCCGAAAGGCAGCTATAATAGGCGCAATGATTT
>CAYWIC010000222.1:0-7118 GCA_964458115.1 uncultured Anaerolineales bacterium
TTCAGTGGGGTTTAGCTCCAACATAGCTGTAATCCACTCCAAATAATTCGTGCGCACGGATGATTTGGAGTGGATTACAGCTATGTTGGAGCTATACCCCTCTGAAGTGCTGCTTTCGCCAACACCTATCCCTACGGCCACTCAAACGCCAACACCAACCAATACCCACACTGTTACACAGACGCCGACCATCACTCAGACGCCCACCGTCACGCTGACTGGTCAGCCTACGGCGACGATCACACTCACGCCCACGATCACCTCCACTCCAACAGCCACAGACACCACGCACCCCAAGCCAACGCCATGATTTTGTCAAAGCAACCTGCAACGAAAAATACCGAAAAAAGGGGATACCGGGGGTGCTTCGCACCCCCGGTATCCCCTTTTTTCGGATTTATTTTTGCTGCGTTTTTGGCTGGGTGCGTCTTATCAGGAGAAATAGATTGGACTGGTGAGGAGACGGGAATCTCTCAGGGAATCGAACCCACCTTACCTTCAGCCACCGTCCCTCCTACTCAGGTGGTTGCCTCACTTGAAGCGGATGCTGTCTCCAACGCGGATTCCCTCATCCCAACCCCTGTGCCCGACCCTCTGGTGATCGATTTTCCAGAGCCCGAACCCCCGCCTGTTTCTGCCTGGCGCCCCCCTTTATACGATATCCCCTGGGCGCCAACGCCTTACGACCATTTCTATTTCGCCCGCCCAATCGCGGCAGATGAAGTCAATTGGCCTGCGGCGGATTACCGCTATGGCGGGGTGTTCTTTGAAAATGTCGTGCATACGGGTGTGGATATCCCTGCACCCCTTGGAACCCCAGTTTTGGCTGCCGCGGATGGCAAGGTTGTTTGGGCTGGTTACGGTTTATATGGCGGCGTACCGGGAGATCTCAATGACCCGTATGGCAGGGCAGTGATGATCCAACATGATTTTGGCTATCAAGGCAAACGACTATTCACTGTCTACGGCCATTTGAAAGAGGTTTATGTACCGCGCGGTCAATATGTTTCTACCGGAGATTTGCTGGGTCTGGTAGGTGATACTGGGAAGGTTACTGGCCCCCACCTGCATATGGAAATACGTTGGGGCGAATGGGGTTTTTTCGATACACTGAATCCGGAGCTATGGCTTGTACCGCCTCAAGGGTGGGGGGTGCTGGTGGCGCGCATGATCCGCACTGGGGGCGGGGATTTGCGCGAGCATTATGTGCGCATCACGTCGATATACACGGGCCAGGAATGGCAGGCCAGAACCTATGCTGATGGCGGTATAAACAAAGACCCTTATTATCAGGAAAATCTGGTGGTCAGCGATTTGCCGGCGGGGTTGTATGAGATCTCGACGCCTTATATTGGCAAACTCTACACAACAACAATAGAAATTCATCCCGGAAAGGTGAGTTTTCTGAGATTTCAGGGTCGTGATGGTTATTTCTTTGATCCACCAACAGCGCCGGGAGAAGATTTTTTGCCGGTTGAAAACCCTTGACAATTAGAACATTCGTGCTAAACTTGGGAAAATGTATTGATGTCGGTTTTCACAAAGTACTTTTACATGATATCCCGGACGTTGTGGCTTTTACTGAAGCCGCTTTCTTTTGGCGTCCGCATCTTGATGGTTCGAGACCAAAATATCCTATTAGTGAAGCATGTCTATCAAGATCAGTGGTTTTTGCCTGGGGGTTTAATTGAGCGTGGCGAGACTGTCAAAAACGCAGTCCGACGCGAGGCTGCAGAAGAAGTTGGGGCAAGCCTGCAAGATTTATCCCTATTTGGTGTGTATACACATTTTGAATTTGGCAAGAGCGATCATGTGATTGTTTTCATATCTCGTGATTTTTCCCTTAATGGTCAATCGGATGATGAGATCGAATGTTTGCAATTCTTCGACCTTAATTCGCTGCCAGAAGATGTGTCTCCAGGAAGCAGAAAGCAGATCGAGAAATTCACTCGCGGTGATGAGCCAGCATTTGGGATATGGTGAGTCCGTAGAAAGCCCAGATTTTGAAGATTGCCGGGGAATTCCCGGAATCTGAATAATTCTTAAAGTTTGAATAAAATTATTACTACGTTACGTAAGGAGTGAGTAATGGCGAAAAATGAAGAAGGTGCCCGTCAGGCTGCCCTGGATAAAGCGATGGGCGATTTGGAAAAGCGTTATGGCGATGGGACGATCATGAAATTAGGAGAAGCCAAATCTTTAGTGGTTGATGTCATCCCTACCGGATCGCTCTCGTTGGACCTGGCTCTAGGTGTGGGCGGTGTCCCACGCGGGCGTGTCACGGAGATCTATGGTCCTGAGTCTTCGGGCAAGACAACGATTTGTCAGCATATTGTTGCCGAAGCGCAAGCCCTGGGTGGCACTGCGGCCTTTGTCGATATGGAACATGCCCTGGACCCAGTATATGCTGAATCCTGTGGCGTCGATGTTGATAATTTATTGGTATCTCAGCCGGATACTGGCGAGCAAGCCCTGGAGATTGTCGAAACCTTGGTCCGTTCGGGTGCGGTGGAGGTGGTGGTTATCGATTCGGTGGCCGCGCTGGTGCCGCGGGCAGAGATCGAGGGTGATATGGGGGATGCCCACATGGGTTTGATGGCTCGTTTGATGTCCCAGGCCTTGCGTAAACTGTCCGGCGCGATCAAGCAGACTAATACTGCCGTGATCTTTACCAACCAGTTACGCCAAAAGATTGGTGTAATGTTCGGGAACCCAGAAACAACAACGGGTGGCCAAGCGCTAAAATTCTATGCCTCTGTACGCCTGGATGTGCGCCGAACTCAATCGATCAAAGTGGGTTCAGAGATCATCGGGAATCGCACACGGGTGCGCGTGGTAAAGAATAAAGTATCGGCCCCATTCCAAACCGCTGAATTTGATATCATGTACAGTGAAGGTATCTCTAAGATTGGCGAAATTGTTGACCTGGGCACTGAGTTGGAGATCATCTCAAAGCGTGGTTCGTATTACTCCTACGGTGACTTACGCCTAGCCCAAGGACGCGAAAATGCCAAAGAATTTCTACGTGAGAATGCTGACTTACTCGGCGAGATCGAGGGTTTGATCCGGCAAGAGTCCATGGGTTTGGAAATGGTGCCGGGGGCTGAGGATGATGTTATTGAAGAAGAATAGCTAATTCTAGACCTAAGGTTTTTTTGATCTCTAGGAATTGCCTGGGTAATCCACCTGATTTAGGGATGAGTGGCATGCGGAGCACGCCACTCATCCCTAAATCAGGAAAATCTAACGGCGGTTCCGGAAGAGTTAGTTTTTTTGTTGATTGCAAAATGATGAATAAATTGCGTTTGCTGCTAATTTTCTTGTGTTGCCTTGTAATGCTAACAGCATGTGCTGGTCAGGAGCCGCTTGCAATCTCCACGTTGACGGCGACCGTTTACGCCCCACCCACGGCTGACCCCATAGCGATCCAACTTCAGCAGACTGAAGCGGCCAAGCTGACCGCAGAAAGTCTGCCTACCCCAACGCCTGCCTGCACGAATGATCTCGAATTTGTTGAAGATGTGACCATCGAGGATGGCTCGGTGGTTTCCCCAGGCCAGCGTCTGGATAAACGCTGGAAGGTGCTCAATGCAGGATCGTGCAATTGGGGTTTAGAGTATGAAGTGCAATTGATTGCTGGTCCCGATATGGGCGTACCCTCCACTCAGGCGCTTTTCCCGGCGCTTAGCGGGACAGAAGCCGAGATCCACATGGTTTTTGTCGCCCCAGATGAACCTGGCTCGTACCGCAGCGCCTGGCAGGCCTTTACTCCAAAAGGGGAACCCTTTGGGGAAACGTTTTTCGTCGATATTGTAGTAGGAAGCGAACCGTAAGATAAACGAATTTACCCTCAAAAAGGGTGTATGCAAGTGATAATTCCACTTGCGTACACCCTTTTTGAGTTAGTTCCCTGTTCAAAGCTGGGGTTGGGGAGTAAACTTACGTTCATGCTATCTCTTGGAAAAACTCACCGCTTACGGCAATGTGCAACGCCAGATGGTAAATTCGTCATGCTAGCTCTGGATCATCGCAACAACTTACAACATGCATTCAATCCCGAAAATCCCAAGGCGGTCACCTACCAGCAATTAGCAGATTTCAAAACTGAATTGATATCAGCCTTATCGCCCATATCGAGCGGCGTTCTCCTGGATCCACAATATGGCGCGGCGGCGAGCATCGCCTGTGGCGCCATCCATGGTTCTGCAGGGATGTTGATCGCTGTTGAAAAAACCGGTTATACCGGTATACCTGTGGCCCGCCAAAGCCAGATTCTATCGGGATGGAGCGTGGAAAAAATCTCCCGCCTGGGTGCAGCCGGCGTAAAATTATTGATCTACTACCACCCAGATGCGCCCAATGCGGATGCGCAGGAGGCTCTAGTACGGGAAGTCAGTCAGGAATGTCGCAAGTATGACCTGCCATTCTTTCTCGAACCACTCTCTTTTTCACTCAAACCCGGCGTAAAGAAATTATCCTCGGATGCGAAACGAGCGGTGGTCATCGAAACCGCACGCCGGTTAACCCCACTGGGTGTTGATATCCTCAAAGCTGAGTTTCCCCTCAATATCGCAGACGAGCAGGATGAAACCATCTGGGTCGAGGTTTGTGAGGAATTATCAGCAGCCTCTACAGTTCCCTGGGTGCTGCTCAGCGCCGGGGTTAATTTTGACGAGTTCGTTCGGCAGACAAAAATAGTATGCCAGGCTGGAGCCAGCGGGGTGTTGGCTGGCCGCGCTGTCTGGAAAGAAGCCGTAGAATTACAGGGAACGGACAGAATTGATTTCCTGCGCACCATCGCAACGCAGCGTATGCAGCAGTTGAGCCAGGTGATCGATACATACGCGCGACCCTGGACAACATTCCACCCTGATCTGACTGCAAATGTCAGTGAGGGCTGGTACCAAAATTATTGATCATTATGGATGCTGCCCACGAATTAGATGCCATCGTCAACGCCCAAAACCGGGGACATGTGGTTGGAATACCGTCAATTTGTTCCGCAAATGCCATGGTGCTGTATGCTGCTCTCCGTCAGGGGTTAGAGAAAGACCAATCTGTCCTGATAGAATCAACCTGTAATCAGGTCAACCAATTTGGGGGTTATATGGGGATGACTCCAAACGATTTTCGACGATATGTATTCCAAATCGCAGCTACTTGCCATTACCCAGAGGATAAAATTATTTTTGGCGGGGATCATTTGGGGCCCAATCCCTGGCAAGATGAACCAGCCAGCCAGGCTATGGGTAAATCCTGCACTTTGGTCATGGATTATGTTAAAGCTGGATACACGAAGCTTCATCTCGATGCCAGCGTGAAGTGTCTCGATGATGACCCTCAGCAGCCCTTATCGAAGACGATTTCTGCTGGGCGGGCTGCGGATATGGCACTCGTTGCCGAAGATGTTTGTCAGCAGTTGGGCAGATCAGGCCATCAATTACGCTATGTGATTGGTACCGAAGTGCCTGTGCCTGGCGGAACCCAAGAAGATGAGGATACCATCGAGTTGACGACTCCTGATGACGTGGCTGAAACGATCGAAGTCACGCGCCAGGCTTTCTCCGACCGGGGACTGGAAGCGGCCTGGGAGCGAGTTCTCGCTGTGGTTGTGCAGCCTGGCGTGGAGTTTGGCAATGATTCTCTCTTCGTCTATAAGCCCGAAAAAGCAGCCAATTTATCAAAATACATCGAGGACCACAAGAGTCTGATCTACGAAGCTCATTCGACTGATTATCAACCCCGCCAAGCGTTGAGCAATCTAGTCAGGGATCATTTTGCCATCCTCAAGGTAGGTCCGGCGTTGACCTTTGCCTTGAGGGAATCAATTTTTGCCTTGGCGATGATCGAACAGGAAATGTTTCTTGGCAGGATGGATTCCCCCTGTTCCCAGGTCCGCGAGATTCTAGATGCGGTTATGGTTGAACAGCCTGTACACTGGAGGAAATACTATCCAGGAAGTGATGCCGATAGGCTCTTCGCTCGGAAATTCAGTTTCAGCGACCGATCCAGGTATTATTGGCCCATGCCGGAAATACAATCTGCACTGGAAAAACTGATCCAAAATCTTGAAACGCACCCAATACCTCTTGCTCTTGTAAGTCAGTTTTTGCCAACACAGTACCCGCGCGTGCGTGATCGGTTTTTGGAAAATTCACCAAAGGCTATCATCAGGGACAAAATTGCTTCCGTACTGGCGGATTACACTTTCGCTTGCAATCAAGAATAAGACTTCGCTGACAATCTCCGGAAATAGAGGGATGGGCAGTGCTTAGCACCCCCATCCCTCTATTTCTATTTTGATTTTCGATTACAATCTGTGTGGAGGTGTACGATGCCCGAACTCAGTTCCAGCGCACAACGCGTGCAAAATGCTCTGAACCAGTTAGGACTGGTGTTAAAGGTTGTTGAGCTACCAGACAGCACACGCACCGCGGCAGATGCCGCACAGGCCATTGGATGTGAAGTCGCCCAAATCGCCAAATCGTTGATCTTCCGAGCTAGACAGTCGAATCGCCCAATTTTAGTGATCGCCAGCGGTATTAACCGGGTCAACGAAAAGAGTATCGCAGCTGTTTTGGGCGAAAAGATCTCTAAAGCAAATGCAGATTTTGTGCGCGGACGGACCGGATTTGTGATTGGCGGCATCCCGCCGGTAGGACACATGGAACCGGTTGAGACCTTCCTCGACAAAGACCTATGGCAATTTGACGAGATTTGGGCTGCAGCTGGCACGCCTCATGCAGTGTTCCGTTTGACACCCGATGAGTTAGAACGGGCGACATCAGGAAAGGTGATCGACATTCATTAGGTTCGCCAATTACTGGTATCGGAATGCAGCGGATTTATTACTTTCTTCTAGGTTCAGGCGTAATCCTGGTATTGGCAGTGATTTTCAATGCTCTTTATCAAGAGGGTGCGCAGGCGCGTGCCCTGGGAAAATACTCTCTTCTCAACAATACAGCTGAATCGGTCACTGCCACTCCCACCCACGAAAGCCCTTCGCAAACCGCACAGTCATCGCCGAGTGCAACACCATTTCAACCTGCAACGTACACTCCCACAAATACAAATACGCCAACGATTACGTACACCCCTATCCCTACTTCCACCTTTAC
>CAYWIC010000223.1:0-7096 GCA_964458115.1 uncultured Anaerolineales bacterium
AATCAAGATAGTCTGCTGGATACCCCGCAGCTTGCTGCGGGGAGGATTCATTATTCCTGCGTTTGGCTATAATCTAGGGAATAAAATGGAGAACTACCATGGATCAAAAAATTCAAGACTTTGTTGCTAGTAAGCGTATTGCGATTGTGGGGGCGTCCAGCGTCAGGGAAAAATTTGGCAATTCTGCAGCCAAAGAGTTGATCGAGCGCGGCTACGATGTCGTCTATGTGCACCCTACCGCCAAAGAGATCGATGGGCAGCCAGTATATCGCGATCTGGCGGCCGTCAAGGACAAAGCCGACGCCGTTTGGATTTGTATCCCTGCTGAAGGCGGCGAGGCCCTCTTACGCCAGGCGGCTGAAGCTGGGTTCAAAAACGTTTGGTTGCAACAGGGCGCCTCCACGCCCGAATTGCTCGAAGTCGGAGAAGAACTGAATCTCGACCTGGTATCCGGTAAATGTATCTTGATGTACGCTGAGCCGGTCGGCTCGTTCCACAAATTCCATCAAGTGATCTGGAAATTGATTGGCCAGTATTAATGGAGAAAAGTATGTCTAGCCCTGAAAAACAAAACCCTGAAGAAATGTCTTGTGCAACCTGCCCCATGCGCAAAAAAGCGGAAGCAAATCCCAAGTCGTTCATGGCGCGCCTTTGGAAGTGGCACACCGGTTGGTGCCCTGGCTGGAAGGCTTACCAAAAAGCGTTAGCAGAGCAAGCATAAAGCGGGCTCCAAATAGACGTGTCCCTTGGTACACCCATTATTTGGGAGAATACCATTCCCAAAATTCACTGATACCTTTCAGCGATCTGAGTGGCAAAATCTGCCAGGCTCATCCTCAATGCCAGGGGCTCGAGCACCTCTACCGCGCCTCCCAGAGCTAAGAGCCGCGCCCGGGCGTTCTCGAAGGTGCCGAACGTGAGCGTCATAATCTTCCAGCCCTGCTCGTCTGCGGGTTGGTCGTGATCGATTTCGCCCGGCACGTTTTCTCCAACAGGGAATTGAAGGTTTTCGAACACAATAGGGGCCACGCGTGCCTTGACTGTGAAAGTGGGTCTGCGCGATTCATACACTGCCCTCCAGTCCTTCCAGAATGTTGTTAAATCAAACTCTTCGGGTCGCACAAAATCCTCTTCCAGGATGCGCGCATCCTGAACCCACGAAATCCGAATCACATCCATGTGCGCTGCCCGCTCACAGATCAGGTACCAGACTCCGGCTTTCGCTACCAATCCGTAGGGAGCGACGATGGCTTCTAGGGGGCCCAGCCAACCTCCTGATTCAGTAAGATATCGTAAAGCAAGCTTCTTATCTCCCCATACCCCCTGCTGAATGGTATGTAGGTGAGGTTGAGACTCTTGTTCGTGGAACCAGGGAACCCAGTCCAGGTGAATGCGTTGGCGGCTGCTTTCCTCGTCCTCTCGCCGCGCCGAGGGCAACGCCGCGGCCAGCTTGTACATAGCGGCTTTGAGTTCTTCCCCAAACCCCAGTTCATCCAGCGGGGCAGGGATGCTGAGCATGAATAACGCCCGCGCTTCGTCCTTGTGCAGACCGGTCAAGTCGGTTCGGTAGCGCTCGATTAACGCGATGCCACCTCCGGGGCCACGCTCGCTGTAGACCGGAACCCCCGCGATGCTAAGAGCAGTTACATCTCGGTATATCGTTCGAACCGAGACTTCGAGTTCCTCGGCTAGATCCTCAGCCTTTACACATCCACGGGCTTGTAAGATCATCAGTAGGGAAAGCAATCTATCTGCGCGCATGTGGATACCTCGTTTGGTTGGGTCACTCTGAACCCCCGCAGGGGTGAAGAATCTCTGTAAGGCTCGTTTTTAAAGGACGCTCTCGGGGATTCTTCCTCTTCGCAAGTTATGATCTAATTCTACCGCAAATAACTGACATATGTTGTCATCTATTCGTGCTATGATGTTTCCGAATCAGAGAGATAGAAAAGGAGATTGTATGCACCCCATATATGAAGGAACCGTAATTGCTCGATATCGACTTCTCCGCTGTCAGCGAGAAAGTCACCTGCGGAGAAAAACATCCCCAACCAATTGGACAGGAAACTGGAAGTCTATCCGTCAGCGAGTAGGATCATTCTTGATCCCTTTGGGACAGAAACTCAACCGATCTCGGCGTGCGGCTATGGGAGTTTCGCCGCAGCCAACGAAATCCTGACAATAGATGTCAGGGTAGGTGCGCTACGATAGCTTTAGCAGCGAGAATTTCGGTCAGTCAAAGATTCAAAAATAATAGGAGAATAAATAATGAATGAAATTGATGTCAAGATCGTTGAATTACCCCCAATGCGGGTGATATCCGCGTACGGTTTTGGTGAGCAGCCAGAGCCTATCGCCTGGGAAAAAATCCTTGCTTTCACCCTTGAGAAAGGCCTGAGAAAAGAGAAAGAACTCCCGCGGACCTTTGGCTTCAACAACCCTAACCCATCCAAAGGCAGCCCGAATTATGGTTACGAGCTCTGGCTTCCGGCAGAAGAAAACGTTTTGCCAGAAGGCGACCTGCGCGTGGTGAATTTCGAAGGGGGGCTGTACGGGATGACGCACCTCAAAGATCTCAATAAGATCGGCCAGGTTTGGCAGCAGTTGGCTAAATGGCGCGAGGGCAGCAAGTATAGTCATGCCCAGCATCAGTGGCTAGAGGAACAGACATTCGCATCAGACTCTTGGGAGGAGATGGAATTCAACCTGTATCTGCCCATAACTGAATAGTCCATTTCGCGTCCCCCCTTCCCCATTTCAGTGGAACTTGGAAGGGGGGATTTTGCGAAAAACAGTGAAATTCTACCGAAAATTGATATGTTTCTTAAATTGGGGGTGCCTCATAACTGAGGGTCATACCGGGAAATTGTAATTATCGAAAGTTTTCTAATATCCAGGGAATGGTAGCTTTCAGTTCAGCAACGAATAGATTGGTTTGATAGTGCGTGACTCCCTCGAGGGTTTGAAACTCGAGTTCTACTCCCAGAGATTGCAATTCTTCAACCGCGTCTAATGTGGGCTGGATCGGTAACACCTCGTCGTTGCGCCCGTGGATGATAAAGAGCGGCACTTCCCATTCGATTTCTGCAACGTTATCGGGTGGCAAGCCAGCCATTACCACTGCTGCGGCAAAGCGCTCGGGGTGGCTGGCTGCCAAGTGCCAGGTACCCATCCCACCCATGCTGTATCCGGTGACGAGCACTTTACTTTCGTTGTATTCGGTCTCCAGCTGGTCGAGCAGTTCCAGCACAAAGGCCTCGCTCTCTGGCTGGGTCCAGTCCGAGGAGGGGCAGTCGGGGGAGACGATGATGGAGTTCAATTCATCCAACGCAGGCTTCACCATATCTGTCAGGATGTGCCTGCCATAGAACGGCGCGCCATGGCCTCCGTAATGCAGTGCCAGCACCAGGGGTAGGGATTCCTTCCCAGTATAGCCCTCTGGGATAGAGAGCGTGTATCTGTGCGATGGGTCTAGTTCGATTTCATAAATCCCTGGCGAGACGGGTTCGAATTGTGTCGATGAGCAAGATGCAGTCATAGTCGCAAGGCCGATTAGGCCGATTAGGCCGATCAAGATCGATAAGTTGAGGGACGATTTCATACTAATTCTACCCGATCTTTCGGGATGAGGTTCAGAATGGATTGACTGAGCTCAGGGTGTGGGTGGTGATTGAAAAAGTGAATCAATTCAACTCCCGCGCGAGATTCCTGAAAAATTTCCAAGTTCCGGTATAATGGTGAAATATAATTGCCAATATCAACAAATTTTAATGGGAAAAATGAGCAAACGCGAGCGAACTGCACAAGAAGAACTGGATCGTGTGAAGTGGAAAGTCTACGGACTGGCGATAATATTTCTTGCGATCATCGAGTTGTACTATTTTGTTCGTGGAGTGCCTCTATTAGATAATGTTCTCGATCTCATGCTGGTTGCTGGGGGTGCTGGTATCCTGATCGAATTCGCATTTTGGAATGCAAAGCGTTTGCAGAATCAACTCGACGAGCAATTGCAGCGAAGCCGGCGTCATTTTCAGCAGATGGTATCTCTGCACGTCGCCACCACGGCGCTGGTGATGACTCACAATTTGCACGATCTCCTCGAACAAATCCTCGAAGCCACTTTGAACGCAATTCATCCAGCTGACAATGGAACCATCTACCTAGTTGATCCTGAAACCAAGCAACTTCGATTAGAAGCCCTTCGAGGGGCAGATTTAGTGAAGGTCAAGAATGTGGAGGACTTCGAGGGCTATTCGATCGCCTTTGAGCAGGGATACGCAGATCAGGCGATCAATACCAAAGAAGCCATTCTGGTGCCCGATATTCAACTTGAACTTGAGGGACCCAAGGCTCAGGCTGATGAAACCAAAAATGTGGTGCGTTCTGTCATCCTGGCCCCATTGTTGCTCGAGGATCGGGGCGTGGGGGTGCTGGTATTAAACTCATATTCTCTAAACGCCTTTAGCGAAATGGATCTAACCTCATTGATCACCTTTGCTACGACCGCGGCAGCCGCGATCTACAATGCCCAACTTTATGCTGAAGCCCACTATCTGGCGACGACGGATGTTCTGACTGGATTGAGCAACCGCCGCCAATTCTTCGATCTGGCTGAAGACGAGCTTGGTCGCGCAATACGTTATGGTCGCTCATTGTCCCTGCTCATGCTCGACCTGGACCACTTCAAGCAAGTCAATGACGATTATGGCCATACCGTTGGGGATAAGGTATTGCGCGCTGTAGCTCAACGCTTTAAGGAAACGATCCGACAGCAGGATGTCATTGGACGCTATGGGGGTGAAGAGTTTGGCTTGATTCTGCCCGAGGCGGATGTACGGGCAGCTTATCGAACTGCAAATCGTATTCGTAGCAAAATCGCCAGCTCTCCTTTCGCGCTCACGAATGGGGATGAGATGAACCTGACGGTGAGTATTGGGATTGCCACGCTTGGCGAGGACACCCCGGATCTGACATCTTTCATAAAGGCTGCCGATTCGGCTCTTTACAAGGCCAAAGAATCGGGAAAGGACTGCATCGTTGTAGCATAGGCAGTTGGCTATTCCTAGAGAACCTTCACGTAATTATCAAATTGGGGGGAATATCCTGGTAATTGGTCGTAAGATCTACACTGGGGGGTGACTCTATTGAAAGTATGAACACATACCCAATTATCGATACAGTCAGCCTTACTGTACGCAATTTAGAAAGCTCGTTAGATTTCTACCAAACCAAGCTGGGGTTCCACCTTCACGACCGCAATGGCAACCGCGCGGGACTTGGTTCTCCAGATATGGCCTTTCTAAATCTGGTCGAAAATCCCAAGGCAAAACGAATCCGTGGCACAGGGGGCTTATATCATTTTGCTGTCCTGCTTCCTTCGCGCCCTGACTTAGCCCGAATGTTAGTGAAATTGATAGAAGCTCGAACTCCGCTGCAAGGTTTGTCTGATCATGGTGTTAGCGAGGCGATCTATCTCCCAGACCCTGATGGCAACGGGATCGAAATCTATCGCGACCGACCTCAAGATGAAAGGCCAACCAAAGAAGGTGAACTCCAGATGACCACTATGTCTTTAGATGTGGAAGATCTAATCGCTGGTGCTGGCAAAAACCCTCAACATTTTCAAGGCCTTCCGGCTGGAACATTTCTTGGTCACATGCACTTGCATGTGGGGGAAATTGCCGAGGCTGAGGCTTTTTATTCAGGAATCTTAGGCTTTGAGCTAATGCAACGCTATGGACCTACAGCTTCATTCCTTTCGATGAACGGTTATCACCATCATATCGGTATCAACACCTGGAATGGCCGTGGTGTTCCTCCAGCGCCTGAGGGCGCCCTGGGATTGCGGTGGTTCAGTATACGACTGGGGGAAAAGGATGCCCTTGAACGAATGCAAGCCGCAGGTGCTGAATTCACAGATGCAGATGGCGCATATCTAAATGATCCTTCGGGCAATAAGATCTTGATCCTAAACTCTGCCTGACCCAATCAGTCGTATATTATTAAACGATAGTATTCGAAAAAACAGGGTTCCCGCAGTGTTTTGCACTGCGGGAACCCTGTTTTTTCGAGTGAACACTTGTTGTTGTCGAGGGCGAATTTTTGGGGTATAGTGTGATGGATAAGAATGACTATCGAACTCGTGCCAGCAAAATTTAAAGACAAGCCAATCTTGCGCAGGTTGTTGGAGCTCTATCAATACGACTTGAGTGAGTTCAATGGCAGCGATGTAAACGATCACGGGGTATTCGATTATCGATACCTGGATCACTACTGGAGCGAGCCGGGACGTTACCCCTACTTGATTAAGTGCGCTGGAGAATTGGCAGGGCTAGCGTTGATTCGCAACGCAGAATATGATGATGGCAAATATTATCAAATGGCAGAGTTCTTTGTCTTGCGCAGGTATCGTCGCCAGGGTATTGGCCGCAAAGTAGCCAGGCAACTCTTCGAGCGCTATCCTGGCCTGTGGCGTATTCATCAAGAAGTTGGTAATCTGGCCGCACAGAATTTTTGGCGCGAGGTGATTAATGAATATACTGGGAACCAATTTGCCTATGTAGAGGAAGATAGTTGGACAGGTCCGATTATTCAGTTTGAAGTCAGGAGAGGCGAAAATTGACCATGGATATTGAACTCAAATCCGTCTTGGAGTTTGGAGTTGCGAAAACTGCAAAATTGCTCAACCAGGGATTTTCGGATTATATTGTCCCCATCCAGATTGGGTTGGAACAATTCTATGGGATGCTGCGCTGTGATAGCATCGATATTACTCATAGTCGGGTGGTCATTCAAGATGGCGAGGCTGTCGGGGCAGCATTGATTGCCATTCGAGGCTGGAGTAGTCGTCTGGCAGGCATGTCGATCACACCCGGCAGTCGCGGCCAGGGGGTTGGTCGCTGGCTGATGAACGAACTCATCCGCGAAGCCCGAGAACGCGGCGACCGTCGCATGGAACTGGAAGTCATCGAGCAAAATGGGCCAGCGGTGAGTCTCTATCAGAACGCCGGATTTGTGATGTTGCGGCGGTTAGTCAGTTTTGTAGGGCGTTGGTGCATGAAGCCTAGACAAAACAGGGCTTGAGCGAGTAACCTTG
>CAYWIC010000224.1:0-6931 GCA_964458115.1 uncultured Anaerolineales bacterium
GAACGTAGCGCGTCTGCCTGTTCCGCCACTTCGGCTAACTGCGATATTTTACTCCGATTCGAAAGTTTGTCAACGAAAATGACTCGATCTTTGAAGATTTCAATTATCCACCTTGTTATTCGCTGTTTGAATAACTCCCCAGGGAGAGTATCCAAGCCAGACACAGAGAAAAAGTGGTTTCGATACGACATCCTTGCCTACTCAACCGACATTATTCCTTTTAATACTGTGAGTGAATCGTGGCAATCTCCATGCCCCATGCTATAATTTCAACAAAGGTTTTTCCCATGGGCAATACAATCCAGCAAATTCTTACAGCATTAACAACCTTTCCAGGAAACCTTATCTATCACATAACCCTGGCCTTCTCGATTGCTGGCGCGCTGCAGGCCGCCTTGAGCTTATGGCGCGATAGCGAGTTTCCTCAAGGGAGGCGCATGGTGATCGGACTAGGGGTGCTGCTGGGGATGCGTTTCTTACTTTTCCTCAGCGCGGGACTCGCCCAACAGGGCCTCTCCAACCCACACATCCTACTGCCCATTCTCGATCGCACAGCAACAATCCTCAGCCTGATAGTCATTCTCTGGTTGTGGGTATTTCCTGAGCCAGCGCGCCTGGCCGATGCTGCCAGCGGTTTGATCGCCCTGTTGACTCTCGCGATCGCGGCCCTCAGTTGGGCTTGGTGGTTTGGCCACTATACCGAATCCGCCTTCAACACGACCGGATTAGACCTGGGGTGGGAACTCTATGCCATGGCCTTACTGATTCTTGGCCTAGCCCTGATCACGATCCGCCGGCCCAATGGGTGGGAATATGGGTTAGCAATGATGATCGTCTTGACCCTGGGGCATATATTGCACATGATCATACCCCAGGCTGAGAGTGACTTTCCTGGATTTGTGCGACTAGCCCAAATGGGCGCTTACCCCATCTTATTCACCCTTCCACGCCGATTCAACATCCCTCAAAAAGAAGCGCCTCCAGTGGAGGGACCCCCAGCCCAACAGCCCATTATCCAGGAACGACCGCGCTATGGCATTCCCCCCGAAAACATCCATATGCTGCTGACCATGCTGGAGGCCTCCTCCGGGCCAAAACTCTGTCATGCAATCTCCAAATCGGTTGCTGAGATCATGCTGGCAGATATCTGCCTGGTAGTTTTGCCTCCAGGAAAGAACGGGCAATTCTATATCCAATGTGGGTACGATTTAATACGCGAGGAGGTCCTGGGGAATCTGTCCCTAGACCAAGAGAAATTACCCTTATTGAGCTCGGCGATGTCCAAAGCTCGCACGCTACGCTTACCCTCCAGCAGCACATCTCAAGACCTAACTAGCATTGGTAACGTCCTGGGGTTGGGGAGCACCGGCCACCTTTTGGCAGGGTTTCTGGCAGACCCGGACGGAATCCCGTTCTTGGGCATTTTGCTGCTCTCACCGTATTCGGACCGCCGTTGGAGCCGTAACGACCAGAACTACGTCGAGCAGATCTGCCATGGGTTGGCACCGTTCATGCATCGAGCAAAACAGTGGACTTCCACCCAAGAAGAGCTGGACAAGACCAAGCACAATTTGCAATCATTCCAGGCCATGTTGGAAGAAGTTCAGACAGAGAACGAAAGCCTAAAAGCAGAAAAGAACACCATCGCCAAGGAAGTTATCGGCGAAGAGAAATCGGCTGAACTTAATACCTTGCACGAAGATCAGAAGAAGGCCCAAGATACCATCTCTCGCTTGCAGGTGGAAAATCGCCGGCTGGGCGAGATGGTCGAAAGCCTGATCGCAGAGGCCGACACACACGAACTGACCACCTCCGGCCAGCTTAAAAAGGAACTCAAAGAGGCGCTCGAAGAGATCGCTCTACTCAAGAACCAGTTAGTCCTTATCGAGCAAGGCGCTGTGACAAGCGCAGGCGTGTCCGAAGATGTACCGGAAGGTGCTTTATCTGATGAACAAGTCGAAGTGTTTGCATCCATAGCCCAAGATCTACGACAACCGATGTCATCGATTGTCGGGTATACCGACCTACTGTTGGGTGAGTCAGTGGGCATCCTTGGCGCATTGCAGCGCAAATTCCTGGAACGCATCCGGGCCTCGACCGATCGCTTGGAGATGCTGCTCGATGATCTGCTGCGCATCACAATATTGGATGGCGAACAACTCGAACTCAATCCCGAGGCCGTTGACCTGGGCAGCGCCATCGACAAGGCGATTGCAAACACCAGCGCACAAATGCGGCAGAAGAACATCATCTTGCGTGTCGACCTTCCTGAGAAGATGC
This sequence comes from uncultured Anaerolineales bacterium, assembly GCA_964458115.1. Taxonomy (GTDB): domain Bacteria; phylum Chloroflexota; class Anaerolineae; order Anaerolineales; family UBA11858; genus NIOZ-UU35. The sequence goes on from CAYWIC010000224.1 coordinate 2,281, forward strand.
CCCATATTCACGCTGACCGCGATGCCCTGCAACAGATCTTGATCTACCTGCTCAAGAACGCCGGCGCAGTCTCACCCTCCGAGGGGGAGATCTTCCTGCGTGCTGACATCCAGGATGACGAGAACCTGCGTGATTATGTGCTCATCCAGGTCGCTGATCAAGGTGGGGGGATCCCCAAAGAGGACTTACCGCGCGTCTTTTCTCGGCTATACCGCGCAGACAATCCTCTCATCGAGGGCGTTGGTGATACGGGCGTCGGTCTTTCGATTGTCAAGACGCTGGTCGAATCCCATGAAGGTCGTATTTGGGTGGATACAGAGATGGGCAAGGGCTCTGCCTTCAACCTGTTATTACCGCTCCACGATGGACAAGTCGAGCTTCAAAGTGAGGAAGGGCTGTCATAATGTTCAATCGGAGGGAGCTCATTTTGGGGTTGGTCACCTCGCTGATCTCCACGGCGATACTCGCGGGGAGCATCACGCTTGCAATCGCTGAAAACAAAGCTTCTCTCGCCCAGTTACCAACAAATACAAATACTGCCACCACATCGCCCTCCCCAACACTTTCCCCCACACCATTGCCAACACAATTACCCGGGGAACCTACTTACACTCCTTCGGTTACTCCCTTACCGACCGAAACTCCCACACCAACGTCGGAAATTCCTAGCCCAACGCCAGAAACCCCACTGCCGACGACCTGTCCGCATCCCTCAAATTGGGAGCAGATCACCGTAAACCAGGGGGATACCCTGGAGAGTCTGGCTGCGAAACACAACACCACAGTTGAAGAATTAGTCAATGGAAATTGTTTATTGGTCAGTTCCCTACCCGCAGGGAGCAAGATCTACGCTCCAAAACTACCTCCCACCCCAACCTTAATTACGTGCGGCCCACCTCTTGGATGGGTGTATTACACCGTTAAATCGGGGGATAATCTCTACCGGATCGGTCTGTCGTATGGGGTGACAGTTTATCAATTACAACAAGCCAATTGCCTGGGCTCATCCACGTTCATCCGTGTTGGTCAACAGCTTTTCGTTCCCAATGTGCCCACTGTAGCAGTTAGCCCGACGTTCACCTCGACTGCGACTTCAACATGGACTGCAACCGCGACTACAGGGGCAACGGCAACCGCTACTACAACAGCAACCACAGGCGGCGCACCGACGGCAACAGCCACCGCCAGCCTCACCAATACCAGCGCGCCCTCCGCCACGGCAACCGCCACAGCCTCGGCAACTACGGCACCCACGGACACCGCGACCACAGCACCCACCGCAACGGATACTGCCACAACCGCGCCAACGGCTACTGCCACTTCAGCACCCACGGCAACAGCGACACCCTAGGGGATCATTACACACCCCTGATCCAGCACATCAAACCCCTGCCATGTTAACTTTGCAAAAACGATTGATCTGGATACTTCTCCTGCCGTTGGTCATTCTAGGATGTGCCAGTCCAGCATTGGTCGCTGCGATCCCTGCAAACGCTCAACCCCCACAAATCCACCAGGCTGCAACGGACGATGTCGTGCTGGCCACGGTGGCTCCGGATGCAACGGCCACCCCGACTCCATTTCTACCAGTTCCTCCCACCCCGACCTACATCCCCACCGCTTTCCCAACACCCGTTCCCACGGCAACTCCCCAGCCTGTGGTTGAGTCCCCACCCCAAAGCTACCCGGCTGAGCCCATCAACTATCCTCAAGATCAGGTCAATATCTTGTTGCTCGGATCTGACCAACGTGTGGGAGAAATCGGTTTCCGCACCGACACGATCATTTTGTTCAGCATCAACGTTCGCAATCGCACTGCTAGCATGGTCTCCTTCCCCCGCGACCTGTATCTGTATATTCCCGGTTACACATCGAATCGCATCAACACGGTGATGTATTACGGGGGCTTCCCGCTGATGGCCCAAACCTTCCAGCATCACTTTGGTGTGCGAGTTGATCATTATGTCCTGGTGGGCCTGAACACTTTCATCGAGACCATCGACAGTCTGGGGGGGATCAATGTCCAGGTAGCTGAAAAACTGACCGATCAACGCACCAGCTATGGCTATTACACAGTACATCCCGGGGAGGTATTGATGAGCGGGGCAGACGCTTTATGGTATGTGCGCGCCCGCTATACCACCAGCGATTTCGACCGCACTCGCCGCCAGCAAGAAGTCATCCAGGCCATCGGCGAGCGATTACTAAGTATGAACGCCCTAGAAAGCGCGCTGGAAATCTATGATCTCTACGACGAGAGTATCATCACAGATATGACCTGGACCGATCTTGCACCGATGGTTCCATTAGTTGCGCAAATTGGAGATCCAGACAATATTCAACGCTATACCATCGGTCGCGGCCATGTGATCCCATGGACCACACCTGGGGGGGCGCAGGTGCTGCTGCCGCAAGAGGGAGCCATCAGCTCAGTGATACGCCAGGCTGTTGGGGGACCCTAAAAGCCAGAGACTGTAGTAATGCCTTGGTACTATTGTTCTATTGACTTCATGTAACATATTTTATAGTATTCAAGTGGTATATTTTATTCCCATTGGTCAGTAATAAACGAACCAATTATGCGTACTTCTAACCCCTTCGGGAGTAATCTCACAAATATCGGGGGGGGATAAAGTGAGTTGTTCCGCACCTGTTCACATCCCGGATTTCTGAGTACTCCTACATCGCGCTCTCAACGACCACCGATTCATTAATGAACTGAAAATCTCCGATGGTAGACCTTTGCGATATTTGCTCCCTACGTGACGTATTTTGCCACCCCGAAACATCCAGGAAACGGTCCATTGAACCTCCCTCCGATGTTGATCTGGCTTGTGAGCTTCAATATCTCAGAAATGACCGCTCCCAAATTTGGGATGAATTGGTGGAGTCAGAAGCCAGGTTTCGAGACTTGTATGAAAATTCGCCGATTGCGTATTTTACTGTCGGACTAGATGGGCATATCCAATCGGCCAACCGTTATGCAGCCAGATTGACCGGTTATCAAGATGAAGAACTGCGGGGAAAGCACATCCTTTCACTGTATGCGGATACCCAGGATGGAAAAGAAAAAGCAATTGAGATCTTGGAGCGTTTCAAAGAAGGCGAGGAAATTAGGGACGAAGAACTACAAATGCAGCGCGCCGATGGATCCAATTTTTGGATTAGCCTTTCAGTCAATAGCCTGCATGATCGCAACGGCCAAGTGAAAGAGAGTCGTTCCATCGTTGTAGATATCACCGAACGAAAGCGTTTGGAAGCCGAACAAATACGATTGGCGCGCGACCTTCACGACACTGTATCAGGTACGCTCTATGGCTTGATCGCCATGGCAAATGTCGGTCGAACTATGATTAAGCGGGGAAGCCAAGAGGATATTGAAAATGCCTTCAATCGATTGGGGCATATTGGTCAGCAAGCTGTACGCGAACTGCGCATGTTCTTATACCAAATGCGCCCGTCATTATTAGCTGAAGATGGCCTGAAGAACGCCATCGAACACCGTCTGGCCAGTGTAGAAGCTCGCTCGAATGCCGAAATTAATATTTTCATAGATGAGACGATTGTCTTACCCGCACACATTGAAGAAGCGCTCTTTTTCATCACCCAAGAAGCGCTCAATAATGCTGTCAAACACTCTCTTGCCGATGCCATCGAAGTCAGCTTAGAGCAAGTAAGTGAAAATAAATTTGAATTGGAAATCGCCGATAACGGCCGTGGATTTGATCCTACCAACACCCGGGAAATCGGCATGGGATTGAGCAATATGCGCGCCCGTGCCAAAGGGATCACGGGGGAATTAAAACTTTCTTCACAAGTGGGTGAAGGTACCAGGATCAAAGTAGACTTTGTCGCTTGAATGGAGGGAACTTATGGCTGAGAGAGGGTCATCGATAAATAGAGTGAAGATTTTGATCGCAGACGATCATCCCATTATTCGGGAAGGTTTTTCTGCCATCCTATCCTTACAACCGGAGTTTGAATTGGTTGGGACGGCCAACAACGGCCAAGAAGCCGTCGATTTCTGCGAAAAACATCCGGTGGACGTAGTCCTTTCGGACCTGCGAATGCCCGTCATGGATGGGGTTGCGGCCATCAAGATGATCAAGAAGAAAAATCCAAGGATTCGTGTTTTAGTGCTGACCAGTTTTGTGGAAGATGATCTCGTGATTGACGCCATCAAGGGGGGAGCTTCGGGATATCTCCTGAAAGACGTCGAGCCCGAAAAATTGGTTCAAGCCATTTGTGAAGTAGCCCAGGGTGAGGTGGTGCTACCATCGGTGGTGGCGCGCACGCTGATGAACGAGATCAGGGAGCCTATTCAAGAGCAAGCTGCCGCCGCACCTGCAATCCCTGCACCTATCTCCGGTCCTATCAAATCTCTGACCAATCGCGAGGTAGAAACTTTATGTTTGCTGGCGCGCAGCTTGTCAAATGCTGAAATCGCCAATAACCTGTGCATCAGTGAACGTACGGCGGCCAAATATGTGAGCAATATTTTGCGCAAACTGGGGTTAAAAAGCCGTACCCAGGCAGCTCTCTTCGCACTCAATGAAGGGTTGGTGGACCTAGGGGATTGTATACCAAAGGGATAATCTCATCGCATCAGATCTATTCAGGAGTTACACACTTGAGGTGTATTGGGGGGGGG
>CAYWIC010000225.1:0-6876 GCA_964458115.1 uncultured Anaerolineales bacterium
CCTCTCCTCTCTTGTAGAATCAGCCTGTTATTCAACCTGATTGGGCAAAGTCCAGTCAATAAGAATTTTTGTGATATGAATATTCTGATCCTGCTTTTGGAGAATCATTATGGAGTATAAGCATTCCGATATTACTGAACAGATTATTCACGCCTTCTATGAGGTTTACAACACCCTTGGCTATGGCTTCCTCGAGAAAATATATCGTAGAGCACTAGCAATGGAGATTCAAGAATTGGGGCTAAAAAACGTTGAAGAAGCGCACATCCACGTCTATTACGATGGTGAAATAATTGGAGAATATTTTGCTGATCTTCTTGTTGCCGATGCAGTGATTATCGAGCTGAAAGCTGTGAAGAAACTCGTCGAAGATCACGAAGCACAACTCCTGAATTATCTGAAAGCTACACATTATGAAGTGGGCTTACTGTTAAACTTCGGAATACAACCAGAAATTAAGCGCAAAGCCTTCGACAATGCCCGCAAAGGCTCTCTTTCATGGGCAGCAAGCAAGTCATCAAAATCAAAAATTAATCAGGAAAATCTGCGTTCATCTGCGTCCAAAAAATGAGCCAAATTAAAAGTTACTTCCGAGCGATGTTCAGCTCCTTCCGGGAGCAGGCCATCAGCCGCGCCACTGACAACTTCTTCATCGGCACGCTCTTCATACAGCCGGTTATCTTCACGCTGTTGAGCGTGGGCATCTACCGCTATGGCGGCAAACCCGACCTGAGCCTATACGCAGTTATCGGCGCGGGGATGATCGGTATTTGGAACAACAACTTGTGGACCTCTGGCTCCATCGTACAGGACGAGCGACGCAGTGGCACCCTGGAGTTCCTGGTCGCCGCGCCGGCCTCGCTGGAGGTGATCCTGCTGGGGAAATCGCTATCCAACGCGGTGGCCTCGATCCTCGCCCTGGGATTGACCATGGCCACCGGCATAATTGCCTTCAAGCTCCCCCTGGATATCGAGCACCCTCTGGCATTTACGGGTGCTGTGTTCTTGACTCTGGTCTCCATGACCATGCTGGGGCTGATCATTGGCAGCCTGTTCGTGCTCGCTCGAGCAGCCGGGAACCTGGCCAACGTGCTCAACTACCCCATCTTCATTCTCTCTGGCCTGACCTTCCCACTGACGATCCTGCCCCTTTGGACGCGGCCACTGAGCTACAGCCTAGTCTCGACCTGGGGCAATATCTCGCTGGCTCGCACTGCGGGGGTCATCGCCGATTACTCCATCGCGCTAACTTATCTCACCTTGGGCGGATTATCGATCATATACTTCGTCGCCGGGCATTACCTCTACCGGATCATCGAGCGGCGCGTGCGCCAGCAAGGAGGCTTGCAGCAATGGTGATCCGTAAAACCTGGCGCACCTTTATGGCCGGCGTGCGCGCTTCCATCATCATGGAGACCACGGACGCCCTACCGCGCTTCTTGGGGTCACAGATCCCGCGCTTTGTCTTGCAGCCGCTGTTCTTCGTGTTGCTGGCGCAAACCGCGGGCGGGCCTCAGCTAGCCCGCTTCGCGCTGATCGGCAACGCCATGGGAAACGCTGCGATCACCTCGCTGGTCATGCTAGGCGTCTCCATTGAGATCGAGAAATGGGCCGGCACCTTCCCGCTATTGATGGCTGTCCCTGCCAACTGGCTGCCGCTGATGATCGGCCGAGCCATGGCTGGCTATATTCAAGCGTTGCTGGGAGTGCTGGTAACCTTCATCGTACTGACACCTTTCATGTCGAATGTGGGGCTGGATTTTGACTCTTTGATGTTGGCCTTTCCCCTGATGCTGCTGACGACTGTCTCGTTGGCTGGTTTGGGCTGGCTACTAGGGTCCCTGACATTGCCTACTCGGGTAGGGTTGTTGGCTAGCAATATGGTCGCCTATACCATGTTCGTAGTCTGCGGGGTCAATTTCCCCGTTGATGCGTTGCCACCGATCGTTCAATATATCGGCAAAGCCCTCCCCCTGACACATGGATTGTTGGCCATCCGGGGCGTGATCGATGGCGCTTCCTATCTTCAAGTCGCTCCCCTAATGACCCTAGAACTATCCATTGGTTTGATGTACGCCACCATCGCCTGGTTTATTTTCCGCAAGCGCATCATGGACACACGCAGAACCGGTCAACTCGAATTGGTGTGATCTCATGCTCAACATCCTCTTGTTCTCCCTGCTCATCCTGATCCTGGCATCAGGTCCGCTGATAGGGACCCTGCTTAATAGACAGGCTTGGTTTTGGGTAATTTCCAATTTAGTGACCCTTTTTCTCCTGGCAACCGGATTGGCGTACTTCATCTTCTTCTCGACGGGCACATTCTTTGTGGCTGCCGTGACCTGCTTACCCCTGCCTCTGTCGTTGTTCGCTGTACTGTATCTCTTCTATTGGCGCCGAAAAAACCTCGCTACATTTCAAGGGAATAGATCAATCAGACGAATGTATTGGTTGGCCGTCCTTCTCATTCCGTTGATCATGGTGACTCCCTTCTTTGACATGATCCTCTTCCGTTCAGCCTGCTTCAGCCTGAACCAGCGTGCCGCGGAACCCATTTTGGAAGCAATGGAAACCTACCATCAAGAACTTGGCGTTTATCCCGAAGTCATCACAGCTCTTATTCCAGAATATCTAGATGAAATCCCAGCCGGGAGGTGCAAGCCCTTGCCTGGCTCGAGCATTGCTGAGCCATCATTTACGATCACCAAGTGCATCCACGAAGACATCACGATCCTGACCATTCCTATCAGCAGTGGTGAATGGATCCAGCGCTATAATCCTGAAACTAGCAAGTGGGCTACACTCAGCTTTTTGGATGGGGCGTGCAGTTACCTGGATCCGTAAATCCATCATCCAGACATCCGAAGTCTGAAAGACTTCGGATGTCTCAACGATAAAATGACCCAACCCCGAAACGTACACTCTTTCAACTTTCTGCACATCGAAGCAGAAATCATCCAACTGCACCAGTTCTTCCAGGATTGGTTCAACGGCGAAATCGAACCCAGCGAAGAGAATTTCTCCAGGTTGAGCGATGTACTGGCCGATTCCTTCAAGCTGGTTTCTCCCGATGGACAAGTTCTCCAACGAAAACCACTGTTGGATGGCTTGGAGCAAGCCCATAACACTCGTAGAGGAATGCGCATTTGGATCGAGGACATGCGCGTGCTACACTGGTTTGATGAGCTAGTCTTGGCCATATACCAAGAGTGGCAGCAGATCGAGGGTAAAACCACGTCAAGGCTGAGTAGCGTGTTATTTGTCAGGAAACCAGGCACGCCAAATGGGTTGGAGTGGCTTCATGTCCATGAGACATGGATGGAAAATTAACAAGCACAACTTCGGAGAGAAGTTGTGCTTCTACCATACGCAAAAAACAACTATAATCATCATATGACATCACATCCCCGCATACACACCGTTGACTTGAACTTCCTCGGCATCTCCAATGCCATTGCGGTCTACCTGATTCCTCATTCGCATGGCGCATTGCTGGTCGAGTGTGGGCCCGGGTCTACGCTCGAAGCGCTGGAATCAGGCCTCAAAGCGCATGGCTTTACCCCCAGAGACATCACTGATGTGCTGGTCAGTCATATTCATCTGGATCACGCTGGGGCCGCAGGCTGGTTCGCCGGCCAGGGGGCGCGCATCCACGTCCACCACATCGGCGCACCCCATTTGATCGATCCCAGTAAATTGCTGCGCAGCGCTACTCGCATCTATGGGGATATGATGGATGTATTGTGGGGTGAGCTCCAACCAGTGCCTGAGGGGCAAATCTCAATTTTGCATGACAATGACGAGATCGAAATCGAAGGGTTAGTGCTGCGCGCCCTGGATACCCCTGGACACGCCTATCACCATATGGCCTATCTCTTCGACGATATCTGTTTCAGCGGTGATGTCGGTGGCGTTCGCATGCGCTCGCCTGGACCAGCCCATCTGCGCATCCCCACCCCTCCACCGGAGTTCCACCTGGAGAAGTGGAGAGAGAGTATCATACGTCTGGAAAATGAAGAGATCTCTTTCATCGCGCCAACCCATTTTGGATTCTTCGACGACCCACAGCGGCATCTGGCGGCAGTCATGTCCGGGCTGGATGAGATCGAAGCCTGGATGGAATCAACCTTGCAAAAAGATCCACCGATAGAGAGATTGGAAGCGGAAGTTGCCGCCTGGGAAAATGCGCGCGCCCTGGCTGACGGCGTGGACGCTGCAGCACTCGAATCCTATGAAAAAGCGAGCCCAGCCTGGATGTCTGCCGAAGGCATCCGGCGCTATTGGAATAAGTTTCGGATTGACTAGATGAGGATATGTTCTTCGAAAGAAAACCATCCATTCCATCAAAACTGGTTGAAAAATTACGGCGCATAAAACGTGTTGCAGTTTTGACCGGGGCAGGTGTCTCCGCGGAGAGCGGCGTGCCCACGTTCCGGGAGGCCCAAGAAATACCTTCGCCAAGCACGGGTCAGCCCCTTTGGGCTGAGTATAGGCCCGAAGAACTGGCGACACCCCAGGCCTTCGAAAAATTTCCCCATCGCGTCTGGGAGTGGTACGAGTGGCGACGTGAACTGATCAAAGGGGTAGAACCTAACCCAGGTCATTATGCACTGGTTGAAATGCAAAATCATTTCATCGCCCAGGGAACAGAATTCACGCTAATCACCCAAAATGTGGATGGTCTTCACTGGACGGCCGGCAGCCAGGATGTGGCCGAACTGCATGGCAACATCTTTCTGACGAAATGTGATAAGTGCCTGGAGCCTGCAGAAAGGTGGGGGAGAACTGATACCCCACCGCCATCTTGCCCCCAAGCAGCCTGCGATGGATTGCTACGCCCGGACGTAGTCTGGTTTGGAGAGGGCATCCCCATCGATGCCCTCCACAAGGCTATGGCAGCTGCGCAAAAATGCCAGGTCTTCTTCAGCATCGGTACTTCCTCTCATGTACAACCTGCCGCTTCCCTGCCAATCATGGCCCTGGATGCCAATGCTGTGGTTGTGGAAATCAATCCGAATCCAACACCTATCACCAATCGAGTGACATACGTACTCGAAGGCCTTTCTGGTGAAATTCTACCTCAATTGGTCACAGAAACTTGGGGGAGAGGTTAAGATTCTCTAGGAATTTCCGGGGCGATTCCCCAGATTTAGGGGTGAGTTGGTTCTCCGCACCCCACTCACCCCTAAATCTGGATAGGCCCATGGCGTTTCCCAGAGACCCGAGGTTTATAGATGCACATTACATATAAATATTTAAAGCCCTACCTTGCCTGTAGTTTTTTCTTCAGCTATGGGGACATCTCAACATGATAAAAAAGGACAACAAGAATACTGCGATAACCCATGTTGTGCGATTTGTAACCATCAAGCAATTATGCTAAAATGTGAGACGAATTTAGGCCAAACATTGAAACAGATAGCACTCTAGTTGCGCTTAATGTAGAAAGAAGAGGGTAGGAAGCAAATGGAAGGGCCGGAAATATCAGATCGAGGTTTCATAAGCAGGCTCCAACGACAGCTCTATACGGTCTTTTATCAGTATTTGTTTGGACGAGAAACGCTCATTTCTGAGCAACTTACAAAGTTTGTTCATCGCCTGGAAGTTCTTCAGGGGAGATCCGATGTCCCAATGGCAAAAGATATTTGGGAATCCCAATATAAATTGGGAAGGTGGGAATACATGGCAGAGATTGAAGAACTCGCCCGCTACAGTACGATCATCAGTTATATGGCTTTCCTGAAGCCTGGAGGGTCATTTCTCGATGTTGGATGCGGGGAAGGAATCCTCTTCGAACGGTTCCAACCGTACGGATATTCTCGGTATATCGGTATCGATATTTCAGACGTAGCAGTTTCAAAGTTGATCGAAAAACAAGACGAAAAAACTACATTCATAAGAGCTGAAGCAGAGACCTACACCGCTGTGAATAAGTTCGATATTATTATTTTCAACCAATCTCTTTGCCACATTCATGATCCTCTCAAAGTTGTCGATAAATTTTCGCGCGCGCTGAAGGATGATGGGGTATTTTTGGTATCGACTTTTACAGATGGTGTAAGAGCCATGTCAATTCTTGAGAAACTCAAAACGAACTATTCACTCCTGGATGAATGCAGATCGAGTCATGAGGCAAGTTCGAAATCATGGATTTGCAGCATTCTAGCCCCCAAGCATCTAGTAGGATTACCAGATGTAATTACCGGCGCTCATCCTTCGTATCATCATAAAGCCTGATCCGTTCTGAACGAGAAAAGCACAGATTTGGATACTCAACTCGAGAGGTGGTCTCCGAGAACAGGGCAAACCCATTCTAGGGTTGAGGCGCAACATTCGTACCGGAAAATAAATAAGGAACTGGACATGGACGATGAAAACTTATCATCAAAATCTACCGGATAGGCAACCTAATCAAATAACACACCAAACGAAGGTAAGCATCGTTATACCAACGCTGAATGAGGCCAAAAACCTTCCGCATGTGTTGCCAAAGATTCCTGGCTGGGTGCATGAGGTCATCCTCGTAGACGGTAATTCAACGGATGGAACCCCAGAAATTGCCCGAGAAATTCTCCCTGATCTTCGAATTGTTCAACAGGAAGGACAAGGAAAGGGAGCGGCACTGTTAACAGGTTTCAGCAGTGCGAGCGGCGAAATCATCGTCATGCTCGACGCAGATGGTTCGACGAATCCTGACGAAATTGAGGTTTTTGTAGAGACCTTGATAGCAGGCGCTGACTATGCGAAGGGCTCAAGGTTTCTTCCTGGAGGGGGGACAACCGACATGTCCTTGTTCCGTCGTTTTGGGAACGAGGGATTCCTACTATGACTCTACTGCAAAAAGGGTGCTAGACCCTCCTCAAAACAGCAAAAGTT
>CAYWIC010000226.1:0-6752 GCA_964458115.1 uncultured Anaerolineales bacterium
ACAATGTTCAAATCGACATCTTGTTGATAACAGAAGGACTGTACCTGTTCACCCAAACAATGGACTTCGCTGAGAGCGATGAAGGGGAAATCGTCCAATTCTTTGATCTGGATCGCAGCCCGATTTACGATATCGTACTTCTGAGAGGTTGCCACTAATAAGGGTTCTATCAGCAATTCTTCAGTTCGGATCAATTTATTTTTAATCGGCAGGCTGGTGATACCAACATCCAATTCGGCCGCGATGATTTTTTGGACCAGCTCATCCGTCAGATCTTCGTGGACTTCTAGAATTGCGTTGGGAAATGTCTGGCTGAATCTGCGGATCACGCCAGGTAAAACAAAGGGCGCGATGGTTGGGATGAATCCCACTGTCAGGGTGCCATGCCCATCCTGAATTTCAGTGAGCAAATCAACTTTTATGCTTTGCAGCTCCCCGAGGATCGTTCTGGCGCGCGGCAAAAGCAACTTACCGATATCTGTGAGTACAACCTTTCGTCCAAGCCGGTCGAAAAGAGGCTGTCCGATCTCGTTTTCGAGTTTCCTGATTTGTTGGCTCAAAGATGGTTGAGCTACGTTACAGCGTTCAGCAGCCCGACTGAACCCACCAGTTTCGACGATAGCAATGAAATATTCCAACTGGTGAATTTCCATGATGATTTACCTTATAGTTTAAAACTATAGATAGAATAGTCTACTTATATTTTACAACTATATAACTTTTTTGTACAATATAAAGAGTAATGGGTATTTTTTGGGAAGTACTGATTCAAAAAAAGTAGTCCCCATCGTTTAGACAGAGATCAAACAAAGGATCGCTATTCAATAATTCAGACAACAGAAGGAGACAATTCAATGAGTAACGATAGCAAGTGTCCGGTGCATCATAACCCTACTGCCAGCAGTGGGGGCACGTCAAACCGGGAGTGGTGGCCCGACCAGTTGAACCTAAAAATTTTGCATCAGAACTCTCGCTTGAGCAATCCGATGGGTGAGGAGTTCAATTACGCTGAGGAATTCAAGAAACTAGATCTGGAGGCGCTGAAACAAGATCTCTATGCGCTGATGACCGACTCGCAAGACTGGTGGCCCGCCGATTATGGTCACTACGGCGGGCTCTTCATCCGGATGGCATGGCATAGCGCAGGCACCTATCGCACCGGGGATGGGCGCGGTGGAGCCGAGTCGGGTACTCAGCGCTTCGCACCTCTCAACAGCTGGCCGGACAACATCAACCTCGACAAGGCTCGTCGGCTGCTCTGGCCCATCAAGCAGAAATACGGCAACAAGATCTCCTGGGCTGACCTGATGATCCTTGCCGGCAACTGCGCGCTGGAATCGATGGGGTTCAAGACGTTCGGGTTCGCCGGCGGACGTCAAGATGTTTGGGAGCCGGAGGAGGACATCTACTGGGGATCAGAAAGCGAGTGGCTCGGTGACAAGCGTTACACTGGTGACCGAGAGCTTGAGAATCCGCTGGCTGCCGTGCAGATGGGTCTCATCTATGTGAACCCAGAAGGGCCGAACGGCGAACCGGACCCGGTTGCCTCAGGTATCGACGTCCGCGAAACGTTCGCGCGCATGGCCATGAATGACGAGGAGACCGTCGCATTGGTCGCTGGCGGACACACTTTTGGAAAAGCTCACGGCGCTGGTGATGCGGTACATGTGGGCCCTGAACCGGAGGCCGCCAGTCTTGCGGAGCAAGGCCTCGGCTGGAGAAGCACTTTTGGCAGCGGCATAGGTAGCGATACGATCGGCAGCGGCATCGAAGGTGCCTGGAAGCCGAACCCAACCCAATGGGATATGGGCTACTTGAAAGTGCTGTTCAAATATGAATGGGAGTTGGTCAAAAGCCCGGCAGGCGCGCATCAGTGGCTGGCCAAGGATGTGGAAGATGAGGACATGGTGGTTGATGCCTTCGACCCGTCGAAGAAGCACCGTCCAATGATGACCACGGCGGATCTCTCCCTGCGTTTCGATCCGATTTACGAGAAGATCTCGCGGCGCTTCCTCGAGAACCCCGACGAATTCGCGGATGCTTTTGCCCGCGCCTGGTTCAAGCTAACCCATCGCGACATGGGCCCGCGCGCCCGCTATCTTGGCCTGGAAGTGCCTGAAGAAGAACTGATCTGGCAAGATCTGGTACCTGCAGTCGATCATGAACTGATTGACGAAGAGGATATCGCCGCGCTCAAGGACAAGATCCTCGCTTCGGGACTGTCTGTTTCCCAACTTGTCTCTACCGCCTGGGCCTCAGCCTCCACGTTCCGCGGCTCTGACAAGCGCGGTGGAGCGAACGGGGCGCGCATCCGCCTCGCACCGCAGAAAGATTGGGATGTCAACCAGCCTGACCAATTGGCAGACGTACTAAAAACCTTCGAAGGAATCCAGCAGGCATTTAATATTGCACTATCGGGTGGAAAGAAGGTTTCACTTGCTGACCTGATCGTACTCGGCGGATGTGCAGGTGTCGAACAAGCTGCGAAGAATGCTGGCCATGATGTGACAGTCCCTTTCACGCCAGGACGCACGGATGCCTCGCAAGAGCAAACCGACGTGGAGTCATTCGCCGTTCTCGAACCGGCAGCAGACGGATTCCGCAATTACCTCAAAGCCAAGTACAGCGTACCGGCGGAGGAAATGCTGGTTGATCGCGCACAACTTCTGACGCTTACAGCGCCCGAGATGACAGCCCTCATTGGCGGGATGCGCGCCTTGAACGCTAACTTCGAACAGACCCAGTTTGGTGTCTTCACTGATCACCCAGAGTCGCTCACCAATGACTTCTTCATCAATCTACTCGATATGAGTACCGAGTGGATAGCAACCTCAGAAGACGACAGAATATTCGAGGGACGTGATCGGACAACAGGCGAAATAAAGTGGAACGGCACCCGAGTCGACCTCCTCTTCGGTTCGAACTCGCAGCTCCGGGCACTTGCCGAAGTCTATGCTCAGGGCGACTCTCAAGAGAAGTTCGTGAATGATTTTGTGAAAGCCTGGAATAAGGTGATGGACGCGGATCGCTTCGATCTGGCCTGAATATCCAAATTTAAAATAGGCTCTACAACAGCAAAGAAGTCACCCTTATCTACCGGGTGACTTCTTTGCTTACCCTAATTATTCCCTCGCCTGACCACAAAATTTGCAAAGGAAGGAACGCATGGTATTGATCTTTAGGAACTCCCAGGGTGATCCCCCAGATTTAGGGGTTAGTGGGGTGCGGAGAACCCTACTAACCCCTAAATCTGGATAATCCCACGGCGTTTCCCAGAGAGCCAACGCAAGTGCAAGCAAAGAGATCCAACTTCAGTGATATACTGAATGCAAGATTGATTGTTCAGGAAATCGCAAAAAGTCGTACCCAAAAAGATCATGGCGATTATCTCCCCATCGACCATCTTGCCACTGACAGCAGCAATTCTCTTAACTTTCACGGCCATTTTTGTTTATTGGCGAAGGCGGCAAAGAACTGCTTCCAAAATTGGGATCATCGTCTTATTATCCACTGCACTTGTTGCCTACACACATGTAATTATTCAAATTAGCCCCGATCTTAAAGATAAAATTCTTTGGACCAAACTGCAATATGTGGGCTATGTTACCGCGCCCACAGCCTGGTTAACATACTCAATCATCTACACTGGACGTAAATATTGGTTGACCCCCCGCAATTTATTGTTGCTGTCAATCGTACCGTTCCTCGCCCTGACGTTGACCTTTACAAATGAATCGCACAATCTGGTATGGACAAGCAGCGAATTCATCACCAGCACTGGCAGTTCGCGAATGCAATCTTATGGGGTTTGGACTTGGATCTTTATCTTGTATTCGTATTCTATATTGATCTTGGGTAGTGTCTTACATATCCAGTTATTCATTCACTCTCGCAATCTCTACCGGGGGCAAGCAACCGCACTGGGCTTTGCTACGACAATAGCCTGGCTGGGAACCATTTTCGACACGTTTCGAGTGAGTCCACTTCCACCCTATGTGGCCACATCGATCGGCTTCATTGTTGGCGTCGTGATCGTAGCATTGACGTTAGCCCCACTGCGACGATTTGATATCCTGATGGTGTCACACAAAGCAGTCATCGAAAGCATAAACGATGGAATCGTTGTATTGGATCGCGGAAACCACATTACTGACTTAAACCTGGCAGCAGAGAACCTTATCGGTGCCCCTAGCAAACAAGTAAACGGGCAATCTCTCTCAGAGGTTTGGCCTAGATTGGCGCAATATTTGCAAGACGTTGAGAGTAAAAACGAGTATACGATTGTAGAGGGGACGTCCAAACGAACCTTCAATGTGCGCACATCACCAGTCATCGACTGGCGCGATCGAGCAGTAGGTCATGTCGTTGTATTACACGACATAACGAATTTAAATCAACGCACATTCGAACTTACAACCCTGCTTGAAACAACACGCGCCATATCTTCCTCACTTGAATTGGACAACGTATTAACTAATTTAGCCAAACAAATGGTTACGGTTACAGGCGCAAATGGCTGCACTCTATCCCACTGGGACCAGGAGGCGGACGCGGTCATCACCTGGGTCGAATACCGAAACCTGCATCCTGAATGGACAGATGTCATTGGTACTTCCTATGCGCTTGATGATTACCCGGCTACACGCAAGGTTCTAGAAACCGGTCATCCACTCAACATTCACATTTCAGATCACCTGGCTGACCCAAATGAAATTGACTTGATGAAGCGTTTGGAAATATATTCTTTACTTCTTATCCCAATCAAGGTCGGTGAACAGGTAATTGGGCTGATTGAATTAGATCAATCGGGTCAAGAGCGAATCTTCAAACCCGCTGAAATTAAGTTATGTCAGGCAATGGCCGATCAGGCTGCCGTAGCCATCGAACATGCCCGCCTCTTTGAAGAAGTCCAAGGCTCACTATCCGAAAAGGAGACACTGCTCCAAGAAATACACCATCGGGTCAAGAATAATCTTCAAATTATCTCCAGTTTGCTTTCACTGCAGGCGCAACAGAGCCAGGATCCCAATAGTTCGATCGGCTTTGTCCAGGCCCAAGACCGCGTTCGAACCATGGCGCTGGTACACGAGAAACTGTACAAATCGGAAACCTTGACACAAATCGACTTTGCTGAATACGTGCGCGATCTGGCTGCAGAGTTACTCGCAACCTACCAGATATCGTCGCAAAAAATCACTTTGAAGTTTGAGGCAGAACCGGTTCATATGATCGTTGATGACGTAATTCAGTGCGGTCTAATTTGCAACGAGCTGCTATCGAACGCCATCAAGCATGCCTTTCCTGGCGATCAACCGGGCGAAATATGCATATCCATCAAAACATACCCCCACGATCAAGTAATTCTAATCGTCAGCGATAACGGCATCGGCTTTCCTGATACTGTTGATTTTCGCAACAGCGCATCACTGGGTCTCAAGCTAGTAAATTCACTTGTCGAGCAGCTTGATGGAAACATCCAATTGACTGATAGTTCGGGGACTGAGTTCAAGGTCACCTTTTCACCAAGAGAGATATAAGGAATTCATAAATTGCCTCCAATTATTGGCATCATGTTTGCTTTAGCTGCGGCTATTTCCTGGGGCGGCGGGGATTTCTGCGGTGGATACGCCGCCCGGCGGATCAATCAATTCCAGGTACTCTTTCTGACTTCGATTAGCAGCCTGCTTCTCATGCTGCTGCTGGCGCTGATTTTGGGGGAGTCTCTGCCTTCACCATCGAGCTTGGTTTTCGCAATAATGGCGGGAGTGTCCGGAGCGCTGGGATTGGCTGCCCTCTATAGAGGGCTATCGATTGGGAATGCCGCCATCGTAGCCCCCGTTGCAGGTGTCATCGGTGCGATCATCCCTGTAATTGCAGGCATGGTAGTACAGGGATTTCCTGGCTTTGCGCCGCTGGTCGGCTTCGTACTGGCATCATTGGGTATCGGGTTCGTAACTCGGCAATCAAATGGGAATCGCGAAATAATGAACGCCAGCTTTGGACTGGCCATCTTGGCAGGGATCGGATTTGGGGGATTCTTGGCTCTGATCGCGCAAATCGAGGGGCAGCAAGTGTTCTCTCCCTTAGTAGTAGCCAAATTGGCCTCAGTTCTCCTCGCAAGCATCCTGATCTGGAAAAGCAAACAACAACTACCCAAACTGAGCACCTCGTACCTGGCACTGATTTCAGGATTGTTGGATGCCGGAGGGAATATGCTCTACCTGTATGCCACCCGTTTCACGCGACTGGATATCGCCGCTGTGCTTTCATCGCTCTACCCGGCAGGGACGGTACTTTTATCGATGCTGATCTTAAAAGAGAAGATCTCGCCCATTCAATGGTTGGGCGTTGCTCTATGTCTCGCAGCCATCATGTTGATCTCTTTCGGTTAGAATAGGGTGATCACACAAAGGAGCCCAAATGACGACATTAACTTTCAGCTACCTACTGATGATGCTGCTCCAAATCTGGCACATCCTCGAAGAAATTGGCTGTGGTGCCTACAAAGTCGCCCATACCTTGACCAAATACCTGGTCGCCGCTTCTGTTTTGGTGACGATTAATTTTGTGGCCTTTACGTGGATCCTGATGGGATATCGCGCTGGCTTGTTCCTGGGGCTGCTGACCAGTGGTGTGTTGGCTCTGGGCAATGGGCTGGTGCATGTCTTCGGCGCGATCAAAACCAAAACCTTCCGAGAGATCGGAGAGCACACGTCTGAACTCCAGTCACACTTGAATCGCGTATGCCGTCT
>CAYWIC010000227.1:0-6743 GCA_964458115.1 uncultured Anaerolineales bacterium
TTTTATTGTAGACCAGACCTTGAAAACACGCAATCCCTTAGTTTCGTTGCAAGCACTATGCCACTTCTGCTACGCTATCATCAGAGATGACATCATCTCGCAGGAATTGCTCATCACAATTCAAACAAACGGCATGATTTTTGTTCTCTGCAACTAACAACCCTTTGCATTTGGGGCAGGGAGCGCGTAGCGGTAGCTTCCAGGATGAAAATTCGCATTCAGGGTAGTTAGAACAGCCATAAAAGACGCGTCCCCGGCGGGTTTTGCGGATTACCAAATCTCCGCCATCATTGGGGCACTTGATATCGAGTTTCTCCAACCAGGGTTCAGTGTAACGGCATTTGGGAAAATTGCTGCAACCGATGAATTTCCCATGCCGTCCCCAGCGGATAACCAGCCCATGGCCACATTCCGAGCAATCACGCCCTACGGGTTCAGGTCCTGCGTTGACCTCAGGCATCTTTTCGATGGCGAGTTCCACCTGCTTTTCAAAGGGACCGTAGAAATCTTGAATAATCTCCACCCAACTCTTCTTGCCTGTTGCTACCTGGTCGAGATCTTTTTCCATTCCAGCGGTGAAATTGACATCCACAATCCCCGGGAAATGTTCGACCAGTAGGTCGTTTACCAGGCAACCAGTCTCAGAGGGGATCAAGCGTCGCTTCTCACGAGTAATATATCCACGGTTCTGCAGTGTTGAGAGCGTTGGCGCATAGGTTGACGGGCGGCCAATCCCATTCTCCTCTAACTCCTTGACTAATGAGGCATCAGAAAAACGGGGTGGGGGTTGAGTGAAGTGTTGCTGAGGGATCAGGCGGATCAATTTCATCAACTGCCCCACTGTAAGATCGGTCGGTACCGGCAATTCTTCTTTACCATTCTTTTGGATGTCTTTGTAAACCACCAGGAATCCTGGGAAATGGATGGTTGAGCCTGTGGCCCTTAAGAGATATTTGTGCTTGACCTCAGTACCCTCGATTTCTACAGTGATCGTATTATAGACCGCTGTGGACATTTGCGAAGCCACAAAGCGCTGCCAGATCAATTGGTACAGGCGATATTGGTCTCGAGAAAGAAATTCTTTGATCGATTTCGGTGTACGCAAGATCGAAGTGGGGCGGACAGCTTCATGGGCCTCTTGAGCGCCGCGCGCCTTGGTGCGGTATGTCGGAGGAGCCTCGGGTACATACTTATCCCCATAGGTATCGACGATGAATTTGCGCGCTTCGGTTTGCGCCAACGCAGATACGTTGGTCGAGTCAGTACGCATATAGGTAATCAGGCCCGTCTGACCGCCGTTACCGACATCCACGCCTTCATAGAGTTGCTGGGCGATACGCATCGTCCGCCGGGCAGTGAAACGCAACCGGCGTGAGGCCGATTGCTGCATCGTACTCGTAATGAATGGTGCCTGAGGTTTTCGCCTACGGGTCCCCTTTTTTGCTTTGCTGACCGTGTAATTGGCCTGCTCCATATCCACTAGCAGAGGTTTGACATCTGCCTCTTTCCGGAGAACAGGCTTCTCTCCATCAACACGCCGCAAACTTGCGATGAAATTCTTTTTGCCGCCATCCGGCGCAAACTCAGCGTTGATCGACCAATATTCCTCCGGTACAAAGGCATCGATTTCGCGCTCGCGTTCGACAATCAGGCGTAATGCAACCGATTGAACACGTCCGGCAGAGAGCCTGCCGCGCACTTTCTTCCATAATATCGGGCTAATGCTGTATCCTACCAAGCGGTCCAATATGCGGCGACCTTGTTGGGCGTTGACTAGATCCATATCCAGAGGGCGCGGGTTAGCGAAGGCATCTTCGATAGCAGGCCGCGTGATCTCGTGGAAGATTACCCGCCGGGCGCGCTCCGGTTCGATCTCGGCGGACTCCAGCAAATGCCAAGCAATTGCCTCTCCTTCTCGGTCAAGGTCCGTAGCTAGGAAAATCTCCTCCGCTTTGGCCGCATCCGCTTTGAGCTCCTTGACAACCTCGCGTTTTTCATTAGGCACGCGGTACTTAGGTTGGAAATCATTCTCGACATCCACCGATAACTGCGAACGCAGCAAATCACGCACATGGCCAACCGAGGCTTTTACGTTATAGCCTTTGCCCAAGTAACGGCCAACCGTCCTCGCCTTGGCCGGGGATTCTACGATGACCAATTTTCCAGAGCGTTTGATTTGCTTCTTTTTTCGGGGACGCTTGGTCACTTCAGGGGGCTCTAAACCTTCATGAGCCTCCGTGCGCCCCATGCGATACAAACCCGTATCGCATACTGGACAAATACCCTTTGTCGCGGGGGTACCCGTGGCAGTGAACACAGCCTGGGCATCTTTGATTTCACGCTTCTGCTTACACTTTACACAATAAGCTTCCATTCTACAAACTCCCAAACAATCCCTTTGCAGGGCTGCAAATTCAACATTCTACAAATAATCTCCGCCGGTATCTTTCAATTGCTGTACAACCTGACGCACTTTCTGCGCCTGATCTTTCTTACAAACCATGAGCACATCTCCAGTGTCGACCACGACTAGATCTTCCACCCCAATTGTCACGACCAACCTTGGGGATGATTTTTTATATACCAGTGTTCCTTGGGTATCGATGGGGATAAACGCCTTCCCCAGGACGATATTGCCATGTTCATCGGCGGGAAGCACCTCGAAAAGCGCCTCCCAACTTCCAACGTCGTTCCAGCCCAACCCCTCAGCAGGGATGACGACCACGTCGCGGGCGTTCTCCATGATCCCATAATCGATCGTCTCTGGTTGGATGCGCGGCCAAATTTGTTGGATCACAGACTCCCTTTGGGGTTGGTCCCAGGCTTTCGAGATTTGATTAAGCTCCGAGGCCAGATCAGGCATCTGCCGCTCGAACTCAGCCATGATCCGTCCAACCTGCCAGACGAACATCCCCGAATTCCAGACATGGTCGCCACTTGCGAGCATCGCACGAGCACCTGCCTCGTCGGGCTTTTCGACAAATCGCAACACCTGGTACACGTCCAATTCGCGCTGGGTTTCGACCCAATCACCCTGTTGGATATACCCGAATCCGGTAGAGGGGAAAGTGGGCGCGATCCCCAGCGTCACCAGATGATCCTGAAGCGCGGCATCATACGCCGAGAGCAGCAGCTTTCTAAAATGGGCTTCGTTTTGGAAGATATGATCGGCAGTGAGCACCGCCATCACAGCCTGCGGATCACGCTGCTGCAGGGCAACTGCAGCTAACCCAACCACAGAGGCCGTGCCGCGCGGCATCGGTTCTAACAGGTAGTTCTCTGTGGGAATTTCTGGACATTGTTCCTGCAAGGTTTTCGCCTGATCAGCCACCGTGACCACAAAAATCTGGTCAGGAGTAAAGACTCCCTCCAGCCGGTCAACCGCGATCTGGAACAAGGATCGATCTCCCACCAAAGGAAGCATTTGTTTGGGGGTAACCTTGCGGGATAGTGGCCATAAGCGGGTTCCCCCTCCCCCGGCCATGATAACGGCATAGTAGTTTTCAAGCATATTTTTGTTTTATGTTCCTCAGCATTGCCGTGTAAGACATCAGATTTGGGTGCATGGGTGTGCTCCGCACACCCATGCACCCAAATCTGTAAATCACCACTCGTTGTTTTCTCCTGTTAAACATCATATCCAGCGTTTGCTTCGCGAACGGCATAATAGCGCATTCCACCGACCTGCCGAACCATGCCTTTCAACTCCATCATCGCCAATGCAGCGGTTACCTTTTCAATCGGCAAATCTGCCTGAGCGTGGATATCATCAACATGCAAGGGCTCATGCCCTAAGATCTCAAAAAGACGGGCTTCTGTAGCATCTGCGGGCAAAACGACGCGTGCTTCACGATGCTCTGAAATCAAGGTCAATTCCAGGGCTTCTAAGATCTCCTTTGGGTTCAAGAGAGGGTGAGCACCCTGCTGAATTAGCCGGTTAGTGCCTTTGCTTTGAGGGGCTAACACACTCCCGGGGACCGCGAAAACCTCTCGGCCTTGTTCGGCAGCAAAATTCGCCGTGATCAGCGCGCCGCTTTTCTCTCCGGCCTCGACAACCACTGTGGCCAGCGATAACCCAGAGATGATGCGGTTGCGGGGTGGGAAATTACGCGCTTCTGGCGGTGTACCCATGGGGTAATCGCTGATCAGCGCGCCATTGGCGATCACTTGCTCTGCTAATCGACGATGTTCAGGCGGATAGATGCGATCAACGCCACACCCCAGAACGGCCAATGTGCGCCCGCCCACATCGAGAGCCGTCTGGTGGGCGATGGCATCTACACCCCTGGCCAATCCGCTGACTACGGTCACTCCGCTGGCGGCCAATGAGCGAACGATATTCTCGGTAACCTGACGGCCATATGCTGTCACCCGTCGAGTCCCTACCACGGCGACGGCCCAAGCATCTTCCGAGCGATAATCTCCGCGAATATAAAGCACCGGGGGCGCGTTATCGAACTCAGATAGAAGGCTGGGGTATTCTTCGTCTTCCCAGGTCAGCACGCCAGCATTCTTTGCCTGAATATCATCCCAGACGTTCTCTAAGGAGATATCTTGTCTTAGCTTGATAAAGTTCTTTATGATCCTGTTACTAAAACCCAGCGCGCGCACTTCCTCGGCTGAAGCATGCCAGGCAGTTCGAAGATCGCCAAAAGCGTCCAAAAGGGCCCGAAAACGAACTGCCCCGATTCCTTTGACGAGATTGAAACCAACCCAATACTTGCGGAAGTCGTCCAAAACCAGCCCCCAAGCATACTAGATTCCTGAATTCGGAAGCCTATTTCCTCTTAAAACAGGCTAGAGAGCGTGCATCAGAATACCATATCGCTTTTGAATATGTCAAGAAGGTCTCCTGCAATTCATCGAATGATTTTCAAATTCCCTCAGCCAGGGAGCAGCGCAATTCATTCCTCGGGGATTAACCCCGGCAATAGCTGTACGCGTATCTCACCTGATTGGATATCGATACTCTTAACGACTGATTCGATATCGGGAATCAGCAATTCACTGCCATCTTCTGCGCGTACCAGAAAGACATCGTGCGGCGCACCCGTCTCGATGATCTTCTCCACCACGCCCAACAAAGTATCCTCGACGTTATCGATTACACGCAACCCTACTAATTGATGCAGATAGAACTCCCCTTCTTCCAAGGGCGGCAAATCACCCATTCGCACGGATACCAATTGATTGCGAAATACCCCCGCATCTTCACGGTTTTCATAACCATCGAACGCAATCAGCATGTCATTTCGATGCCAGCGCACTTTGCTCACATCAATCGGTTGATGATCATCACCCACGTACAGGCGCATACCAGCGGCCAGTCGTTCGGGGAAATCTGTTAGCACAGACATCAAGACATCCCCTCGCAACCCATGGGGCCGGCGAAGTTTCCCAACAACTAAGAATTCAGGCTCGTCAAAAGTTGACGAGCCTGAATTATGATCTGGTGAAAAAACTAACCAATTGCGGTTCATCGCGGATCATCGATATCGAGCGAGGCCGATCTGCCTTCTTGGGCAGCAGCAACACGTAAAAGTTGTCGGATGGCATTGGCCACACGGCCACCTTTGCCAATCACCCTCCCCATATCTTCCTTCGCAACCCGGAGATGAAGGTATACCTTTGAACCTTGGCCTCTCTGCTCCACATGGACTTCCATAGGATCATCCACCAGCGAGCGAGCGATGTATTCGACTAAATCCTTCAAGATCCACCTCCCGGGTGTCTATCAAAGCGATAATTACTAACTGCAATGGGCTCGGTTATTTAGTACAGGTTCCTAGTCCTCAGACTTTTCGGCCTCATCGGCCTCATCGGCATCTGCAGCAGCTTCATCCTGTTCAGCTTCTTCTTCTGCAGGGGCTTCAACCTGTTCAGCATCTTCTGCTTCTTCTGCAGCTTCAGCTTGCGGTTCTTCGGCCTCAGTTTCTTCGGCCTCAGTTTCTGCAACCTCGCTGACGGTCTCTGCTTCCGCTGCTGGTTTGGCAGTTTTCTTGGTCTGACCAACTAAGTCATCCCTGCGCGTCCTGGGATCAACATCACGGGCCTCAACCACAGCTGCGGCCTCTTCGAGTAGCTTCTCGATATCTTCGCCATCCTTGAAGCGCTGATAGCGATCCCACAATTCGACCTGATCAAACAAGCGGCGAACCGCATCCGAGGGTTGGGCGCCAACACTCAACCAGTGGTATACGCGGTCTTCGGTGAATTGGATCGTCGAGGGTTCCGTGCGGGGGTTATAGAATCCCAAAACCTCTAGAAATCTCCCATCGCGGGGGCTTTCCTTGTCAGCTGCCACAACGCGGTAGCTGGGTTGCTTTTTTGCACCAACTCGGCGCAATCTGATACGTACCATTGATCTGTCTCCTTCAATTACAGATATGTGATTATTGGGGACTTTGCAAAACACCTAAGGCGTCCACAAAGACCACGTGTTGATCGTACCTTACAGCCACAATAAGAGGGGGTGCGCTGAAGGGTGCGCAATATTGTTTCCGCAGGAACGATTTCATCCGAACAAACCTGAAAGTCCGCGCATGCCTGATTTACTCATCCTTTTCATCATGTTGCGGGCTTCCTGGTATTGCTTGACTAATTGATTGACATCCCGAACCTGAGTACCAGAACCGCTGGCAATGCGCCGCCTACGGCTGGCATTCAAGAGTTTGGGCTTATGGCGCTCTTCCACCGTCATGGAACTGAGAATGTAAGTGCGCCATAAGCCCAAACTCTTGAAT
>CAYWIC010000228.1:0-6695 GCA_964458115.1 uncultured Anaerolineales bacterium
TCCTTGGTCCTAGTGGTTGTGGAAAAAGCACATTGCTGCTCTCCATGAATGGTGTGGTGCCAAAGCTTACAGGGGGCAAAGTCAAAGGAAGGGTGTTCGTTGACGGTAGCGATACTCGAACTACCTCAGTTGCTTCGTTAGCCAGTACCGTAGGGCTGATACTGCAAGATCCAGAAAGCCAGTTATCGAATTTATATGTTTATGATGAAGTAGCCTTTGGTCCTGAGAATCTTGTGCTTGATGAAAATGAGATCATCACCCGAACTGATGATGCACTGCGGCGGAGTGGTCTCTCCAAATTGAAGGACCGTTCAGTATTTGCACTTTCGGGTGGGCAGAAACAGCGCGTAGCTATTGCCGCTTCGCTGGCCATGCTCCCGCGCACGATGTTGTTAGACAACCCAACTTCAAACCTGGATCCTGTAGGCGCTGCTGAAACGTACCAGGCAATTCGAGATCTCCGTCTTGATGACCCAGACTTGACAATCGTGTTGGCAGACAACCGCCCTGATCATATCATCGACATTGTCGATCGGGTCATCGTTATGGATCAAGGTCGACTGATATCTGATGGCTCGCCTGAAGACGTATTTGCAATGCAAGGTGAGCATTCATTAAGAGAAATGGGAATCTTTCTTCCACAACTTGTGGATATGGCGCTATGCCTTCAGGAGAAAGGCTATCAGATTGACTCGATCCCCAAAAATCTTGAGCAAGCTCTGGACGCAATCCACAAGTTAGACATTCATCTGAAATCCCAGATAACCACTCCAATTAATCAAGATCAACCCAAATTCCAGGATGAGCAGCCAGAAGTTCTTAATCTACACGAAATTGAATTCGAGTATCCTACCGGGGTTCGTGCTGTAAATGGGGTGTCATTTAAAATCAAAAAGGGCGAATTCCTTTGCCTGGTTGGGCAAAATGGCTCTGGTAAAACAACTTTGGCCAAATTGATGGTTGGCTTGCTTAATGCTGCTGCGGGTGAGATCACATTCTTAAGTCGAAATATCGATGATATCCCATTGCGTGAGTTGATTGGCAAAGTTGGCTATGTCTTTCAATACCCGGAACATCAATTTGTCGCGCAAAATGTTTTCGATGAAATTGCATACAGCCTCAGGGCAATGAACATTCCAGAAGATGAAGTCGAGCGGCGTGTGAAAGAAATGATGGATATTTTTTCTCTTGAAGCGGTAAGAAACGCTTCTCCTCTACAACTTTCCAAAGGTCAAAAACGTCGCTTAAGCGTGGCTACGATGTTGGTCACTAAACCAGAGGTTTTGATCCTTGATGAGCCCATGACAGGGCAGGATCGGAAGAATATCGAAAATTTGCTCTCAAAGTTGAATGAACTCCGTGAGCAAGGCACAACCATAATTGATATTACCCATGACATGGAACATGTTGCTACGTATGCAGATAGAGTTGTAGGGATGTTTGAAGGTAAGGTTGTTTTCGACGGTTCCCCAGAAGATTTATTTGTGAATTCGGAAGTGCTTGGGCAACTCTCGCTTGAACCTCCTCTAATAGTACCCTTGGCAGAACGGATGCGTCGAAGCGGGATTGAACTTCCCTTGAGTGTCACTACGGTTTCTCGATTTTCAGAATTTATCACCGATGAGGTAGTGCAATGAGTGGCACGATGTATGTCAAGACCGATTCTTTTTTTGATAGGATTGACCCTTTATCCAAGCTGCTATGGGGAACCATAATGATGATATGGACTTTCTATGTGGCTGTCCCAGAAAATCAAATAGTAGTCTTTATTTGTTTGCTCCTTATAGGTCGCTTTGGTGCCAAAGTTGGGATACTTCGTCTAATAAAATCAGTTCGAGCCTTTCTCGTGCTTGGGATATTTATGATTGTCTTTCAAGCTTTGGTGGCAAAAGGAGAAAATGTCATTTGGTCCTGGGGAGCACTCACTGCGACCGCTGAAGGTCTTGCAGCTGGTTTAAATGTGGGATTGCGTCTGATCATTATCGTGACAATATCTTCGATATTGGCAATCACTACCGATCCTCGTCGATTGGTAGTGGCATTGATTGAACATGCACGTGTCCCATACCGATTTGCATATGCAGTATATTCCACGCTGCGTTTCATTCCTCTCATGCAGCATGATGCGAATGTAATTATCGAGGCACAGACAATCCGAGGCGCGCGTGTCAGCAGATCGCTTTGGGCTCGCATGAAGCAATACTTTGGCCTGCTAATTCCGTTGATTGCGGATGGCATTCGCCAGGCAACAACGAATGCTATCGCCTTAGATAGCCGGGCATTTGGTTACCAGGATACTCGCACGAATCTATTGAAAGTAGACGTACCTAGAGCCGGTCCGTTACTGGTCGTACTTACTTTGGTTCTGTTCATTCTTTACATAATATTTGGTCCCAAGGCTGATCTTAGATTAATGTATTGAACAAATGCATGAGGAATATTTTTGAAAAGGTGAATACATGATTCCCAAAACAAGAAAATTGGTTGCTGAATTGGCAAATGAGATGTTGAATCGCGGATTAACTGATGGGACATCAGGAAATATGAGTATCATGGATGTCGATTCCCAGATGGTGGCTATCACGCCCTCAGGAATCCAATATCAACATATGACAGCAGATCAAATTCCTGTGTTGAATTTGTCTGGCAAGAGAGTTTGGGGCGAATGCAAACCTTCGTCGGAATATCGCATGCACATCGCTGCAATCAAAACCAGCCCCGATATCAAATCCGTCATACACACCCATTCTCGATACGCGATTGCTATGGCATGTACTCACCAACCCCTGCCAGCGATTACGATCGACATGGCAGCCTATTGTGGAACGGAAGCTCCGATTGTGCCTTATCGAACCCCGGGTTCGGATGCTATTGCTTCTTTAGTCAGCGAATATATCAGGAAGGGATTTTTGGCAATGTTGTTAGCCAATCACGGCACTTTACTTGTTTCACACGATCCCGAAATTCTGATCGAAGCAGCCGAAGCCTTAGAATTAGCTGCAATGGCATATATTCGTGGCAGCATAATTGGCTCTCCCCATCCAATTGAAAAAGACGAGGTCGATAAGCTATTAGAAATGGTGTACGGGGAAAAGAGGGCTATCTAAGTGGGTGAGATTTCGAGTGGATTATCCATTTTGCTGGCAACAGATTTCGATGAGAAAGTTTTCTCAACCCATAGGTTAGAACCTATCCTCCATTATGGAGGGTGGGTCGTCGATCGCATTCCATATAGCCCAGAGGAAATGATACATGATATTAATTTTCTGGGGGTTAATGTGCTCGTCGTGGAGGTGGAGGACGTCCCAAGAACTATATTCGAGGCATGCCCTGATTTGGCAGTTGTAGCTAGTTTACGCGCGAATCCCGTTAATGTAGATTTAAAAGCAGCCCAAAAGCATGGTGTGATCGTTCTGCACACACCCGGCCGGAACGCTCATTCGGTTGCTGAACTTACGATATGTTTGATACTTGACCTTCTTCGTCATGTGAGTAATTCTCACATTGATATGCAAGCAGGGAACTGGGGTGAAGGGGTGGATGATCCCTATCTGCGATTTCGTGGCAAGGAGCTTAGTGGAAAAACTGTAGGATTGGTTGGATTTGGGGAGATTGGGCATGCGGTTGCTAACCTTCTTTCAGGTTTCCAGGTTCAATTATTAGCCCACGACCCTTATCAAGAGCCTGCGACTTTCAAAAACTACGCAGCTGTGTCCGTTGAATTACCGATTCTTCTTGGTGAGTCAGATATTATTTCCATTCATACGCCCTTGAATGATGAAACGCGCGATATGCTCGGCATAGAAGAACTCCGCTTGACTAAGCCTGGCTCGATGATCGTTAACACCGCTCGAGCAGCGGTCATCAATCGCCAGGCACTGTTAACTGCGCTCGAGAACGCTTGGATTTCTGCAATCGCATTAGATGTCCATTATGAGGAGCCGCCTCGGAAGAATGATGAATTATTAGCATTGCCGAATGTATTGTTCACGCCTCACATTGGTGGAGCAACGAATGAAGTGATTAGCCATGGTTCAGAAATTGTAGCTGCGGACCTTGCTAGGCTGCTTAGAGGCGGTCATCCCAAACATGCGGCTGGTTTATGAGGTATTACACAAATAATCAGTGGAGAAGAGAATATGGAACATCCCAAGGTATCGGACAAGCGCAGTGGAAAGGTTATCTTCTTGAGCCATTGTTGTTTGAATCAGAATGCAAAAGTGCGCGGGATTGCCAGCTATCCTGGCGCGATCACCCCTCTGGTCCAAATGCTGTTGGACCATGGGATTGGCATTTATCAGATGCCGTGTCCAGAAATGACCTATCTTGGCAATATGCGCTGGGGGCAAGTGAAGGATCAATATAACAATCCAATGTTTCGCAGGCACTGCCAACGCATCGTCGAAGAAATTATTGATCAAACCCAAAACTATTTACAATGTGGATATCAGGTATTGGGTTTTGTGATGATGGATGGCAGCCCCGTCTGTGGATTGCACCGAACCCCACGACCTAGTAATGAGGATGTTATGTGGGGAGGTATGGCATGGTATATCCCAGAATCTGAATACCTTCCGGGGAAGGGGAATTACACTGAAGTTCTACAAGACGAGCTCAAACAACGCAGTCTTGATCAAATTCCCTTCGTTGCCTCTCCGGAGTTTGACGAAGTTGGAAGCCTGGATTCTGCTTTAGAAGCTATCAAGTTGCTTCTCGGATAGGAAAATGTGACATGAACTCACTTGAACGGTTAATTGCTTCCGGGAATGGTGAACAACTTGATTGTGTTCCTGTTGCGCCAGGGATTGGTCACTATGCCGCGGTAAAAGCCGGTCAACCGATGACAAAAGTGGCATTCAATCCGGAGTTGATGGCTGAAGTCGTCATCCGATCGGTGAAACGCCATGAGCACGATGGCTGTAGCCCAATCACCGATTATGGCTTGGGGACTGAAAGTATGGGTAGCCGATCAGTGATCCAGGATTTTGAGCAGACATACGTGGCTGATTTTTCTATCCAATCGGTTTCTGATATCCCTAGGCTTAACCTGCCCGATCCATTACGGGATGGACGAATGCCAGTGATCATTGAATGTGAAAAGATTTTAGTGGAACAAATAGGAGCTACAGTTGGCATCAATGGCGGATTATCTGGACCACTGTCATTTGCAGCAAACTTGCGCGACCCGAACCAAATTTTGTGGGATCTAATCGAAAATCCTAGAATGGTTCATCAACTGCTTGAGATTTCGCTAGAGGCCACAAAATCTTTTGGAGTAGCTCAAATTGTCCACGGAGGGGTGAAAACCATCAATATCTACGAACCAATGGCAGCCTTGTTATCGAATGAAATGGCGGAAGAATTTTCATTTTTCTACTTGGAGAAATTGATCGATGCCATTAAAGCTCTGGATTCGCTGGTGCTCTTGCATATATGCAACGATACTACACGATTTCTAAACCGCATGGTGGAAATTGGTGCTGATATCCTTAGTTTGGATGTACAGGTCGATCTAGCAAAGGCAAAAGAAATAGTTGCGGGCAGGGCGGGAATCTCAGGAAATGTCGCCACAAATCATTTGTCAAGTGCTACCCCAGAGCAGATCTATGAGGAAGCCTGTCGCTGCATTGAAAAGGCTGCTATGGGAGGGCGCTATACACTGAGCTCTTCTTGTGAGGTGCCTTATGAAACACCTGAAGAAAATATCGATGCCATGATTCGAGCCGCAAGGGAATTCGGTGCTCGGTTTATTCAAGAGTTGGAAGATTAAAGTAAATCCTATTGGCTTGGTAATTCGTTACCCAATTTGCAAAAGTAAAATGAAAAAAAGTCTCGATATAAGAATAGAAAATCTAAAAACCGATCCGGGAGCTGATTTTATCCTTGTGGATGCGAAAGACCCTGATGCAGCTTTTGGCATAACATCCACGGGTCTCAAAGAAAAGGAAAACCCGGCATCAGGTTATCGTTCGTTGAGCGAATTCCACAGGGAAATTGAATCACTACTCGATCAAAAAATACTTGATGTCATACTCACTACAATTTTTAGTTTTGACTCTCTTGTGGCCGTAAAGGATATCTTCCAGTCTTCGCCTGTCACCCCAGCGATCCGGATGAACGCATCTACGGATATTTGGCTGGTTCGTGGTGGACGCTACAGTAAGTTGCCTTCGAGGCCATACAGCCATGCTAGCCTGGAACGGATCATCTATGGTGAATCCCTTTATTCCAGTGCAAAAAATGCCCGCATCGATTTAGGTCTTTATTCGATTACCTTTTCGAATCAGCCCGAGTACGATCTGTCAAGTATGGTAGCCCTTCGAGATTTCTATGAGGATGCAACTCGCCTCGGATTTCGTTATATCTTGGAAGTATTTGATCCCAATAATGAAGATTGTGGGTTAGCGCCGGAAGATATACCTGCTTTTTGCAACGATCAAATTGCGCGCATCATTTCTTTGACTCCCAAATCAGCTCAACCACTCTTCTTGAAGGTTCCCTATCATGGCCCTGAAGCCATGGCAGAACTGACCAATTATCATCCTGAAACCATCATAGGCATCTTGGGGGGCAGCTCTGGCACAACGTATGATGCCTTTAAGCTCATCTCCGAAGCTCAAAAATATGGAGTTAAAGCAGCGATTTTCGGCCGCAGAATCAAAAATTCCGAAAGCCCAATATATTTTGTTCAGCTC